>NZ_CAXUBY010000050.1:0-19632 GCF_964249515.1 Eubacterium sp. 3_1_31 | reverse complement strand
AATGGAGAATGTTTAATAAAATAAATAAAGCTATTACTAAAAAACACAGTTGATTTCATCTTGACAAATTAATAAAAATCAGTAAAATATAGTCATCAGGACAATGCCTTCGGGCAAAGAAAAGGGAACGACCGAGTATCGTTCCCTTTTTGACGTTTAAAGGAGTTCAGGACAATGAGAGAATGGCTAATGGAAACCTGCTCGTGTGATAAGGACCACGGCAGGGCTATCTTACGCTTCAATAAATCAATTATCTGCTAGTACGCAGGTATTCGATCCATATCAGCAGAAAGATAAATAAATATACCAAATCCACTGTCATTTCCTCCCATAACTACGCCACACTCAATATGTGCCATTAGTTAGACCTCCTTCCTTTTTATATACGACACGAGCGAGTAAAAAACATAAAGAAAATGAAAAGAGTTTATTTTTCTAAAACCACCTTTTAAATCCACCTTTATTATCTTGACAAATTATTGAAAATCAGTAAAATATAGTCATCAGGACAATGCCTTCGGGCAAAGGAAAGGGAACGATTCTCGGTCGTTCCCTTTTTGACGTTTAAAGGAGTTCAGGACAATGAGAGAATGGCTAATGGAAACCTGTATGTGTGATAAGGACCACAACAGGGCTATTTTACACTTCAATAAATCAATTATCTGCTAGTACGCAGATATTCAATCCATATCAGCAGAAAGATAAATAAATATACCAAATCCACTGTCATTTCCTCCCATAACTACGCCACACTCAATATGTGCCATTAGTTAGACCTCCTTCAATTTATATACGACATAAACGAGTGAAAAACGTAAAGAATATGAAAAGAGCTTATTTTTTCTGAACCCTCCTTTATTGTCTTGACAAATTATTGAAAATCAGTAAAATATAGTCATCAGGACAATGCCCTCGGGCAAAGGAAAGGGAACGACCTCGAATCGTTCCCTTTTTGACGTAAAAAGGAGTTCAGGACAATGAGAGAATGGCTAATGGAAACCTGAATGTGTGATAAGGACCGCAACAGGGCTATCTTACGCTTCGATAAATCAATTATCTGCTAGTGCGCAGATATTCGATCCATATCAGCAGAAAGATAAATAAATATACCAAATCCACTGTCATTTCCTCCCATAACTACGCCACACTCAATATGTGCCATTAGTTAGACCTCCTTCCTTTTTATATACGACATAAACGAGTGAAAAACGTAAAGAATATGAAAAGAGCTTATTTTTTCTGAACCCTCCTTTATTGTCTTGACAAATTATTGAAAATCAGTAAAATATAGTCATCAGGACAATGCCCTCGGGCAAAGGAAAGGGAACGATTCGTGGTCGTTCCCTTTTTGACGTTTAAAGGAGTTCAGGACAATGAGAGAATGGCTAATGGAAACCTGCTCGTGTGATAAGGACCACGGCGGGGCTATCTTACACTTCAATAAATCAATTATCTGCTAGTGCGCAGATATTCGATCCATATCAGTAGAAAGATAAATAAATATACCAAATCCACTGTCATTTCCTCCCATAACTACGCCACACTCAATATGTGCCATTAGTTAGACCTCCTTCCTTTTTATATACGACACGAGCGAATAAAAAACGTAAAGATGAAGAAAAGAAATCATTTTTTTAAATACGACTACTTTATCTTGACAAACTATAGGAAATCAGTAAAATATAGTCATCAGGACAATGCCTTCGGGCAAAGGAAAGGGAACGATGGTGGTCGTTCCCTTTTTGACGCTTAAAGGAGTTCAGGACAATGAGAGAATGGCTAATGGAAACCTGCTCGTGTGATAAGGACCACGGCGGGGCTATCTTACGCTTCAATAAATCAATTATCTGCTAGTACGCAGATATTCAATCCATATTAGCAGAAAGATAAATAAATATACCAAATCCACTGTCATTTCCTCCCATAACTACGCCACACTCAATATGTGCCATTAGTTAGACCTCCTTCCTTTTTATATACGACACAAACAAGTGAAAAACGTAAATTTCTTATCATGAATTATCTAAAACAAAAAAAGTCAAATGACAAAGACATTTAAAAAGATGAACGTTATCAAATTAATAAATCAAACGCTCATCTTTTCTTATTTCTTCATTTCTACATGTATTTGAGGTCGTCCTTCTACCTCATGACAATGACGACATCTAGCCTCATATTGTTCACTGGCTCCCACAACGATAATAGGATCATCATAACTTGCAGGCTTACCATTTACCAAACGCTGTGTCCGTGTAGCAGGTGCTCCACACTTTGTACAAACAGCAGTCAGTTTCGTAACAAATTCCGCGTGCGTGAATAATTCCGGCATAACACTAAATGGAACACCGCGAAAATCCATATCTAATCCAGCCGCCATGACACGCTTGCCGCGATCAGCAAAATAGTCACAAATCTGCACAATTTCTTCATCGAAAAACTGTACTTCATCAATAGCAATTACATCATAACTGTCATCTATGTAATCAAAAATTTCTCTTGCCTTACTGATGTTAAAGCTTTTTACACTGCTTCCGGCATGTGATACAACGCATTCCTCACTATAACGATTATCAATCTTCGGTTTAAAAACAGCTATTTTTTTCTTAGCATATTCCAACACCTTGATTCTACGAATCAATTCTTCTGTTTTTCCTGCAAACATACAGCCACTGATGACTTCCAGCCACCCTTCACGATATTGTTGATACATATCTTTTCACCTCATTACAACAGTATCTATTATAACGAATTTATGTGGGAAATGGTAGAAATAAACATAAGAAATTATCATATTTCCCAAATACTTTTTCAATATGTAACATCTGCTTATTGATTGGAAACAATTGCCTCAATACCATTCAATTATGAAAGGCTAGGCTTCCCTATGAAAGAAAAAAAGAGGTTACCCTCTTTTTTATGTGTGTTCTTATTTAAGTCCGTATTTCTTGTTAAACTTCTCGATACGTCCCTGGGCAGCAGCAAATCTCTGACGACCAGTGAAGAATGGATGACAGTTTGAGCAAGTATCAACACGTAATTCTTTCGCTGTTGAACCTGTTTCAAATTCAGCTCCACAAGAAGTACATTTCACCATGATACGGTGGTATTCTGGGTGAATTCCTTTTTTCATAATTTTACTCTCCTTCCGCCTTAGACCTCAGGTGGGTCCAAAGTAAGTGCTATACCATTATAGCAACACTTTTTTCAAATCGCAAGTGTTTCTCGCGAAAAAGATGGTAAAATACATTAAATTTTTATAGCCATTCCCCTCTTCATAATCATCATAAGAAAGGCTTATGGCAGAATTCATTAATAATTTATCACATCATTTGAAACAGTATACGTATAGTCTACGGATGCGTTGATCTTACCTTGCTTAGCCTCTTCATGATATTCATCAAATTTAGGTAGGATGATTCCCTTTGTTACAGCATCTCCTATACTATAAGTTCGACTCATATATCGTCCGTTACGATACGTATATAGGAAGGTAATTTGTGTTGAGCCACCCTCATGCTTATCTGTGCAGACATCTAGCACATCATTGTGCAGCTCATAGATGCTTTTATTTAACGTTTCATTCTTTGTCTTACCTACTAAGGAAAGTCCATTTATAGTCGTTTTATTATGGTTAATTTCTTGGCTCATTACAACTTCTATATTTACCGAACTTACTTTTTCCAACTGTGGTAATTCTTGTACTACGCCAAAGCCATGTGTATATTGGAATGCCTGACCAAATGCTGCACTGCCAATAAGCAGACCGACAAAGACAGTAATCGTTTTTATATTTAAGACGATTTTCCTTTTTGAAAAGAAAACAAGGAATAAATACATAAAGAATATAATCGTTAACCCGACAAGCAGAGAAACACCTCTCGCTGTTTGGACAGCTAGAATCATACAGAAGGTTACGATAAGAATAATGAATGAATAGCCCAACCAGAATGTTGTACGCTGCTCACTATCTTCAGCTTTTCGATTGATAAAATAGTGATAGGCGAAATAAAGAGCAATCGCACAGAGGATGATCCAATAAAAGATGGATAACCAATCTGGTGAATAATCAAAAAGGTAAGCTACATTTCGCAATGCCGCATAAGGAAGACTTAGAAACGTTAAAATAGTATCTGTATTAAAGATATATTCTATATAGTTCCCATAGCCTAGTGTGATGACATTTACCTGTTCCTTTAAGAAGATGTTCATCGAAATGTATAAGATAAAAGGTAAAATCACATAAGTTCCACTAATAAATAAAGCATCCATCATCGTGTTACATCGAATACACAAAAAGCAAATGATAGCTTGTATACATAACATGAAGATAGCAAAGAAACCCATGACCTTGATGTTCATTAAGATTGTTGAGGATAACACATTCATGAATTGGCTGGCAATGATCGAAGTTGATAAAAAGTATACTGCAATCGGGATCAGGATAGCCAGATAGCCAAAGAGAAAGGTTGTAGAGAATAATTCCTTTTTACGAATCGGCAAGCCGAAATATAAATCACAGCTGCGTTTCCGATAAAGGAAGCGAAAGAAATAAATTGGCACAAACATCGAAATACTAATACCACAGAACCCACTCATTGCAGTGACAAATGTTTGTACTTCGCTGTAAGCAGTAAAATCATTTATCGTGAAAATGGTAGTAAAGAAACAGATACAAATAAATAAGATTGCCCAGATCAGAATAAGCAGGCGTCGATTACTTTTATATAAATATTTGAAATATTGTTGATTAAAGAGCTTATTCATACAGACCATACCCCTTTCTCTCCATTTCATAAATAAAGATTTCTTCTAAATTCACCGGCAGTATTTCCATCATCAATGGATTCATGGTTTTTAAATAATTCTGAATCTTATCAATATTGCCTTTTGCGACAAGATTCACGACTTTGGATTGAATATGAATGGATAACAGATCAAGCTGAGCAAAGTCTTCTTTCTCTTTTTCTTTTGGGAAAGCCAGTTGAATCTTATGGATATTATCCTTTGTTG
Organism: Eubacterium sp. 3_1_31; assembly: GCF_964249515.1. Classification (NCBI taxonomy): domain Bacteria; kingdom Bacillati; phylum Bacillota; class Clostridia; order Eubacteriales; family Eubacteriaceae; genus Eubacterium; species Eubacterium sp. 3_1_31. The sequence goes on along the minus strand of NZ_CAXUBY010000050.1, from coordinate 14,622 downwards.
TATCTAAATCACCACTGGTAGAAATGTTCCCATTTTCCAAAATACCAAAGCTATCACAAATATCCTCCATCTCTCGTAAATTGTGTGAGCTGATAATCACGGTCATTTCTTTTTCTTCAATCATTTCCATGATAGCTCGTTTAAAGGTAAGACGCATAATAGGATCTAACCCATCAAAGGCTTCATCTAAAAATAAATATTTAGGTGCAATCGCAAGCGCAATGGCAATAAAAGCTTGTCGCTTCATACCTTTGGAGAAATCTGCCATCGGTTTTTTCTCATCTAATTTAAAGATTGAAAGAAACTGATGATAAATACGTTCATTGAATTGCGGATACCATACTTTATAAAATTCTTTCATATCTGCTATGCTGGCATGGAAGAAATAATGTGGATCATCACTGATCATTAGGATATTTTGTTTTACTTCAGGGTTTTCATATACATTGTTTCCATCATACAAAACCCCACCGACATCCGGTTTCACGATTCCTGACAATATGCGCAGCAATGTAGATTTTCCGGCACCATTGGGCCCGATCAAACCAAATACACTACCATCCGGAATGTTCAGATTTACATCTGTTAACACGATATGAGAACCAAAATTTTTAGATAACGCTTTTATTTCAATCATGATATTCCTCCTCATAAACTTCATTGATTGTCTGATAAAGACCATCTTTCCCAATATGATATTTCTTCATTTCTTTTACCTTATCTTTAAATTCCTTCATTTTTTCTAAGCGAATCTGTGCGTCTGTATCATTATCTGAGATAAAGCAGCCTTTCCCTTTCACGGTATAAATATAGCCTTGTGTTTCCAATTCCTGATATGCCTTGGCAACCGTATTGGGATTTACACCTAATTGTGATGCAAGCGAACGTACAGAGGGTAACTTGTCATTAGGTGACAAGACCTGAATGGAGATAAATTCCAATATCTGTTTTTTTAATTGTTCAAATATTGGCGTTTTACTTTGTACATCTATGAGAAACATCATCTCACCTCCAACTGTATTACTGTATCTAGTACACTAATACAGTATACCATATTTTCATATCTGTCAAGGATCGATATGTATTTCTTTTATATTTCTCTTCAATCGCCTTTAAGCTATTATCATTTGTAAGCCTATTTCTTACTAACAACAGATGATGAAAAGTGATAACGGAACTTAGCTAATTCACAAATTATCAATTTTTTTGACGGCGAAACTAAGATATTGAAATTATCGTAAGAAATAATTGTTCCTTCTACATCACAATAAGATTTTCCATAACAATTAAAAATAATAAAAAAAGAAGCACAAAGACGATCAATCTTCATGCTCCTTCATAAGTTTTTTCACCATGAGATATCTGGCAATTCCCATAGCCAATAAAATACTACCAATCAAAAGAAATGCGATGTTACTAGAGGACAGCCCTTTTAAGAGAAAGCCACCACCGGCTATCATCAAAACAACTGCAGCGCTATACAATGCGGTTTTTTGTTTCACATCCATATAGCCTTATTCATCTCCATGCTTCATAAAAGCAATTGCAAAGATAATCAGACGAATCACTGCGATAATCAATAAAACAGCCGCTATAACGGAAAAAACGATTTGATCCGTGTGTACTCCATGATAAATAAAATAGATGGAGATAAAAATCAATAAGATATCCGTTCCCATTGACAACATCACATACTTGCTATCCAATTAGCTCACCTTCGTTCCATTTGGCAAATCTTTTAAAATTGTCACAATATCTAAATCCTTATCATTGCTTGCGCAAAGAATCATACCCTGACTCTCTACTCCACGCAATTTCACCGGTTTCAGATTGCTGACGACAACGACTTTTTTACCAATGACATCTTTTGGTTCAAATGTTTTTGCGATACCACTGACGATCTGACGTGTTTCTGTTCCCAAATCGATTTGTTCAACAAGCAAACGATCCGCTTTCGGATGTTTTTCGGCCGCAATAATCGTACCTACCTTTAATTCAATCTTTGTGAAATCATCAATAGTGATTTCAGAAGGTTCAATTGCTTCTTTCTTTTCTGCTTTTTTGCTTGCTTTAGCAGCTTCCTTTGCTTCTTTTGCTTTATCCTTTTCTAAGGTTTCCATAAATTCTTTGACATCGATACGGGCAAACAGAATTTCTGGTTTCGCATCTACTGTATGTCCACATTCCAAATTACCGAATTCTTCCAGACTTTCAGCTGAACGCTCTGATGTACTTAATTCATCCAGAATTTTTTCAGCAGTTTCCGGCATAAAGCTGCTTAGTAAGACAGCGGCAATACGAATGCTTTCCAATAGGTTGTACAATACAGTTGCCAAGCGATCTTTCTTACTTTCATCTTTACCTAATACCCAAGGTGTTGTTTCATCAATATATTTATTGCAACGCTTTAATAAAGTAAAGATTTCTTCAATGGCATCACCGACATGCAATGTTTCCATTTTCTTAGCTACTCGTTTTGGTGTATCCAACGCTAAGTCCATTAGTTCCTTATCAATATCCTCGCGTTCTAATGGATTAGAAATCACACCATTAAAATATTTATTCTGCATAGAAATCGTACGGTTTACCAGATTTCCCAAGACATTTGCTAAATCAGAATTTATTCGTTCTACCATCAAATCCCAGGTAATAGTTCCATCCTGTGCAAATGGCATCTCATGCAATACGAAATAACGTACCGCATCCACACCAAAATAGTGGACCAATTCATCCGCATAAATGGCATTGCCTTTTGATTTTGACATCTTGCCATCGCCAACCAACAGCCAAGGATGACCGAACACCTGTTTTGGCAGTGGTTCCCCTAAGGCCATCAGCATGATTGGCCAATATATCGTATGGAAACGAAGAATATCCTTACCTATGATATGCACATCTGCCGGCCAATATTTCTTATAGTTTTCGCCATGATTACCATCAGCATCATAGCCCAGAGAAGTGATATAGTTACTCAATGCATCAATCCAAACATACACAACATGATCTGGATCAAAGTCTACCGGTATACCCCATTTAAAAGATGTACGGGAAACACATAGATCCTGTAATCCCGGTTTTAAGAAGTTATTGATCATTTCATTCTTACGAGATTCTGGCTGAATGAATTCCGGATGTTCCTCAATATGCTTGATTAGCTTAGGTGCATATTTTTGCAAATTGAAGAAGTAAGCTTCTTCTGTTGCCTTTTGTACAGGTCTGCCACAATCCGGACATTTTCCATCAATCAATTGACTCTCGGTCCAGAAAGATTCACATGGAGTACAATACATGCCTTCATATTTTCCTTTATAGATATCGCCTTGTTCATACAGTTTTTTGAAGATTTTCTGTACTTGACGTTCATGTCCTTCATCCGTTGTACGTACAAAATAATCATAAGAAGTATTCATCATATCAAAATTCTTACGTACGATATCGGCAACTTTATCTACGAATTCCTTTGGTGTTACACCGGCTTCTTTTGCCTTTTCTTCAATCTTTTGTCCATGTTCATCCGTTCCGGTTTGGAAGAACACATCATAGCCTTGCTGACGTTTATATCTGGCAATGGCATCGGTTAATACAATTTCATATGTATTCCCAATGTGTGGTCTGCCGGATGTATACGTAATTGCAGTTGTGATATAATATTTACCTTTTTTACATTCTTTACACATAACATACGCCTCCTTATAAAAAAAAAACTTCCGCCAAAGGACGAAAGTTCGTGGTACCACCTTTATTTATGTACTTGCTGTACACCTTAACATCGTTAACGCCGATGCTACGTTTTTTCCTGACTATTCAGAAAAACGGTTCCAGGGCCATCTTCTTTTTATTTCACCTGTGAATTTTCACCAGCCATTCACTCTCTGTAAGGCTTTCATAAAAATACTCTTCCTGTCTTTACCTTTCTATCAGTTATCATTATATAGAATATTCTGCCCATTGGCAAGGTTTTCAAAACGAAATCACGAAAAAAGATGAAGATATAAAAGCCTTACCTGTGTGCTTATGTAGATGGCACTGCTCCTTACAAGAATATTGAAAGCTTCCTTTTTTGATAATGAGATGTAAAGTCCTCGATTTTCCTTTCTATCGCCTCATCTAAACAAATCTTATGAAAAAGAAGAGATTACTCTCTTCTTACTCTTTCGCGTAAAGCAACATATCGATGAGTGGCTCTGCTTCTTTTGGACAATGACACTCTCCAATTGTTCTGCCCGTACCTTCTTTATAAAAATCACTTCCACAAGTAATCAGCAATTTTCGATCTTTCGCCAATTGCATTAACGTTGCCATTTCTTTGCGTTTATAATCTGGACGGAATACTTCCAAACCTTCTATCCCCATCTGTAATGCAAGTATCAGGAGATTTTCATCTTTTTCAAATAAAGGATATGGATTTGCCAGGATGGCAATACCATTACTTAAGGAAATTACATCTAAGACGTCCTGTAAAGATGGATGTTTTGCGTTTACATGACATGGTTTCCCTTGCGCAAAATAATCAGTTGCTAACTGGTGATAAGGATTTTTCATTTTCCCTAATAAATAGGGTTTTATTATCTCACAGTCTTGAAAACGCGGATGATTTAAAACATGACGTGCAATCATTTCACCGGATATCTGTTGAAAACGGTTATTTTCCAACAAATCATCTACATGGATTTGCTTTCCAAGATATTGTTCAAATAGACGCACACGCTGTATACTAGCACGTTTTTCCGCCAATAAAGCATCATTTTCAATCGTTCTATACAATTCATTTTGATAATCTACAAAATAACCAAGCACATGTACTGTATGCCCATGCAGATCGGCTAAAATTTCCACACCATTCACATAACGTATTCCATACAATTCACTCATTCGTAAAGCGATGGCATTTGATTTTGTTGTATTTAGATCTGTGATCGAAATGGTTTTAAGTCCTTGACGTTTTGCGCTCTGAAAAATTTCTTCGATATTATAGTCAGCACCAATACTGAAATTGGAATGAATATGCAAATCAACGCTATTTATAGAAACGGTTTTCTGAGCAGCTGCTTCACTAATCGATGGTTGTTTTACCGTTTCTTTTACTGACTCTGCTATAAAAGTAGAACCTACGATTTTAACCACACAGGTACGTGTCAGAAAATCAATTAAGGAGCGATGTTTTTTGTCCGCTAGTACCACGATGCCATTTAACAGCCAATATGCCATAACACCAAAAATACTAGTGAATAGCATCAACACTACAAATGGTATTGCAAAACCAATAAGATCTCGCATATACATCTGACGAATATTCGCTTTCTTTCCACTGATGCTGATAAGCTGAAAATCATATAAATACATTCCCAGACTCTGTCCACCTGTTTTACGACAAATGATAGTATTTAAAAAGAAAATGGACCCGATCATCATGACACCGACAATCACATTCACAACTTTCACACCAGAAAAGCTCATTAAGCTTCCTAAGACGGCAAGCATGACAATATTCCATAACATCATGGGAGATAAAGCTACACTCACATCTAACATAAAAGAAAGAAGTCTGTCACCGAAATCTTTCTTTTCAATATAACGATATTTCTGAACTGAGGTTCCTATTTTTTTCTTTACTTTCTGCATAGTTTCACCCAATTTCTTCACTTTTTTCATAACGCAGGATACCTGCTTTTACACATAGCCATTCCATGAGTGCAGCACTCACGAAAGAAACACCTAATATATAAATAAACTTAACATCAATCGTTTTCCCCTGTAAGAGCTGTAAACTGCTACTAACAGCAATTGCCACAGATACGAATGGTATGAGCATATATTTTTTAACACTCATCGTATTCAATTGATACTTCTGATGGCAAGATGGGCAGACGATATGCACATTCCCCTTTAGGATACTTAGTTTTATTGGGGCATGGCATTGTTCACAAGTATATAATTTCATTATCTTAAACCTCACATGCATATTATACTACAGATTCATGATTTGTATATGCTTTAAGAAAAGTTTAAGGTTTCTTATCTTGCAACATCGCATAAAATCTTATATGATAAAGTCCTATGAAAGGAGCGGACTCTTATGGTACAAAAGCATCAAAAAATAATAGATTTTCTACTGTTCGGCATCTTACCGGCCGGACTGATTCATACCTTATATCTGCTCTTGTTTAAAACACCTTTTTCCAACGATGCCATATTGATGATTACTGGCTCTATCATCGTGTTGGGAATCCTCCCATGGATATTTTACCACACTCATGAAAACGAGGATATTCTCCATGATGCACAACATCAGATATGGATGTTGCTGTTTCTAGTATATGTCTTCCAATTGGCTTATTTGTTATTTTTTTCAGCTGATTTTGCGCGCGATAAAGTAAATCTGTTGGATGGAAATTATGGAACGGCCTTGCAGATACAGTGGGAAAACGGAACCAATCTTATGCCCTTTAAAACCATTAAGCAGATGATGATTATTTTCGATATACCAGCCATTTCCAATCAAATCGCTATTATCAATTTATTTGGTAATTTCATTGCATTTATGCCTTTTTCCTTCTTTTTACCAAAGTTATTTCCATGTATGAAGAAAGCTAGATGTTATCTTCCCTGTATAGCATGTATCATAATCGCAGTTGAAGTAACACAGTTTTTCACCTTAACCGGTACGATGGATATTGATGATTTCATTCTGAATTTTGGCGGTGCCTTATTATGTTATCTTCCCTTATACAGTATCTACCATCTGCATAATCAACCATATAAAAACACATCACTTTAAAGGATGTGTTTTTCATTTTCTGATTTGTATATTATTCAGCTTTACCAGCAGAACCAAATTCTTCCATCATAGCAATAACTTTTGCTTTGATTGCATCAGCACCTGGTTTTAACAATTTACGAGGGTCATAACCTTTACCTTCTGTGTCTTTACCAGCTTCGATGTATTCACGAGTTGCAGCTGCGAAAACCAACTGTAATTCTGTGTTAACGTTAATCTTAGATACACCTAAAGAGATAGCTTTTGCGATCTGATCTGCAGGGATACCTGAACCACCGTGTAATACTAATGGCTTACCATTTGTAACATTCTGGATTTCGCCCAGACGTTCAAAGTTCAATCCAGCCCAATTTGCAGGATATTTACCATGGATATTACCGATACCAGCAGCCAAGAAATCAACGCCTAATTCAGCAATTGTCTTACATTCCTGAGGATCAGCTAATTCACCCATGGAAGTAACACCGTCTTCTTCACCACCGATGCCACCAACTTCACATTCAATAGATAAACCTTTTGAATGAGCCAGTTCGATCATTTCTTTTGATTTTTCTAAGTTTTCTTCAAATGCATAATGAGAACCATCAAACATTACTGAAGTGAAACCAGCTTCGATACATGCTTTCGCACCATCGTAAGAACCATGATCCAAGTGCAGAGCAACTGGAACTGTAATTCCCAAATTGTCGTGGATTTCTTTTACCATAGCGACTACGGTTTTAAATCCGCACATGTATTTAGCAGCACCTTCAGATACTCCTAACATAACTGGGGATTTTGCTTCCTCAGCTGCCAATAAGATTGCTTTCGTCCATTCCATGTTGTTGATGTTAAATGCACCAACAGCATAATGACCTTCATGTGCTTTGTTAAGCATTTCTGTTGCAGAAACTAATGCCATTTTAAATTCCTCCTTGTCAATTTTACACTCTTATTCTACTTCATTTTTATCTTTTTGAAAAGCTTTTCTGCCATATAATTTTGAAAATGCCTATAATATCAAAAGAAAGCATGGTACCCCATGCTTAGTATTCTTCATCCGCTGTTTTCTCAGCCACAGCTTCATGTTCAAATTCTTCATCACTTTCTTCGTCAATCAGAATTTCTTCTGTATCTACAACAACTTCATGATATGTGTGACGCTCACGCAGATCCCAGCGGTTTTCACCTACGCATACAAAACGATCGTCAAGAGACAAATCACTGTAGAACTGTGCGATATTATCCTCTTCTTGTTGTTTTGTAAAACCGGCAATCTGGCAGACTTCCTCCCATATTTTTAAAAATGTAACAGCCTTTTTCTTAGTTTTCATGAGATCGAAGGCTATATCAATCATTGCTTTTTTCATAGTAAACGCTTTTCCTCCTACATTTTTTCAATGGCATCAACACCAATCAGAAACAGTGCATTTTTTAATGTGATTCGTGTAGCTTTTAAAAGAGCCAGACGTTGTGCGGACAACGCTTCATGCTCAGGGTCAATAACTTTACATGCATTATAGAAACTATGGAAATGCTGGGCCAGTTTCTGTATATAGTTACATACTTTATGTGGCGCTCTTGTTTTAGCGGCATCACTTACGACATTTGTGAATTCATTGATATATTTCATCAATGAAATTTCTTTTTCATGCGTCAGCAAATCATAGTTTGTTGCTTCCTTAAAATCAGGTGCCTGACGTAAAATAGAGCATATTCTCGCATGTGCATACTGTGCATAGTATACTGGATTGTCATTGCTTTGTTTTCTTGCCAGACCAAGGTCAAAATCCAGATGCGTATCAACGGCACGTTGTACAAAGAAATAACGGACAGCATCAACGCCTACCTCATCACAGAGTTCACGTATGGTTACCGCATTCCCTAAACGTTTACTCATTTTCACTTCTTCACCGTTTTCTACAAGCCGAACCATCTGGATGATATCTACCTGCAATTTTTCAGGATCGTTTCCTAACGCCTGAATACTAGCCTTTAATCTTGGGATATAGCCATGATGATCAGCCCCCAGCAAATCAACAAGTAAGTCAAAACCACGGTCTAACTTATCCTTATGATATGCAATATCAGGTACCAGATATGTATAAGAACCGTCAGTTTTACGTAAAACACGATCTTTATCATCACCAAACTGTGTTGTTTTAAACCAAAGCGCACCTTCTTCTTCATAGGTCAGCCCTTTTTCATGCAACACTTCTAAGGCTTTTTCTACTTTTCCATCATCTCTGATCTTTTGTTCACTGCTCCAAACATCAAAATGAACGCGGAAATTATCCAGATCGCACTTAATCTTATCTAATTCAAACGCGATGCCTTTTTCTTTAAAGAACTTCAAATTTTCGTCATTTTCTTCTGCATACGTCTGACCATATGTTTGCGCAAGTTTAACGGCAATCTTTCTAACATCCTCGCCATGGTAACCATCTTCCGGTAATACAAATGGAAGACCTAAGTATTCACGGTAACGTGCCTGCAACGATTTTCCCAAGTTGACAATCTGATTACCGGCATCATTCACATAATACTCACGTGTCACATCATAACCACTTGCTTTCATTAAACGTGTAATACTGTCACCCCATGCAGCACCACGAGCATGACCAAGGTGTAAATCACCCGTTGGGTTCGCTGAAACATATTCTACATTTACGCGTTCATGATTTCCTGTTTCGTTATGTCCAAAGTTATCTCCTTGCGCCAATACGGTTTTAATAATCTGTGCAAGAGATGTATTTTTAATTTTGAAGTTTAAAAACCCCGGCCCGGCTATTTCGCAATGTTCAATAGCAGCTGCTTCCATATCCAGGTTTTGCTGCAACGCTTCCGCAATGACACGTGGATTGTTTTTCAATAATCTTGTCAGTTGCATGGCCAGGTTTGTAGAATAATCACCATGGCTTTTGTCTTTAGGGATTTCAATTACGATCTTTTCAATTTCCACTTCTGTATCAAACGCTTTTTTAGCAGCATCTGCTAACGCCTTCTTTAAGTTTGTTTCAATCTGATTCATGCCATAACCTCCTTCATCGTACATAAGAAACGAAAACTGTCGCTCACTTCCCCATTCACCATGACATCATATTCTACAGCGATAATATTATCCTTTTGAATATATTTATGCGTAAATAATGTAAGTTCTATGGTTCCATATTCCGAACGGATCGTTCCTCTTGTTTTTTCATTCTCCCGAAAGCATAATTCAGTTATCATTTCGCCACTGCGTTTTAGATAAAAACTATCTTGTTCTGCACGCACTTCCACCACGGTTGTTTGATCACTCTCTATATAATGAAAAGAAATGTTGTCTTGCTCTGGCAACAGTTCTAAATAGCCTTTAAATAAAATGTTTTTCTGCTTTGTACCCAGATGTGTCTGCTTTAACGTAACGTGTTTTTTCATGCTTTCACCACTTATCATGAGCATTATAGCAGAAATAGGCTAAGGTGCAAGCCTTTTTTATGGAAATTTAAACTTTTTTATGATTTTGTGCTTACCCTTACTTTTTTATTCAACATGATAATCTAATCATGGAATATTATTCTATAATTGGATGTTCTATTTTTATAATATGCAGTGTAGAAAGTTTTATTAAATCTTATTTTTTTAACCTTTTCCAAAACTTCGTTATCATATTTATCCAATTGAAACGAGGTATCTTCATCATTTGGATACAAGTTGAGTACTTTTTATTATGGCTTTTCCCTATCCTTATATTATATAGCGATTATTTTTGCACGCCCTTTTTTCATATTTCTCTTCCTTATAATATATAGGACCTTCTCTTGCAAAAGTCTTCCTTATATTATATAGAGCAATTTAGAGCAAAAACTCTTCCTTATAATATATAGGGGCATAAGAAAATCTCTTCCTTATAATATATATGTCTGTCATGCAGTTATATCGGTTGCTTTGATTCCTATATATCACATGTGGTGAATTCTTTCTAGACAAATCTATTCTTCTTCGCTATATTCCATTATTAGAATATATCCTTTTTATTGATTATAGAAAAAGAAATTAGATGCATCCTTTGCATATGTAACCTGTTTTTAAATATAAAAGCTTTACCTGCTTCTATACGCATAACTTTTCTGCACAAACGAAACAACATATATATTTATAATATTCTATTAATAGAATATATAGTTCTACGTCTTTCTGTATCAGTTTGTTTAAAAGACAAGGAGATGTTCAAACTAATATCGTAAAGAGGTGTCGCTTATGAAATGGTTTCGCAGAATTATCTTTGGCAGTATCTTTTTTATTCTTACGGCTTTTATCTTGTTATACACATATGCTTTCATAGACAGATTGCCCCTGGATGAGCAAAGAAAAAATATCACGATTTATGATTGCAATGGCAATGTCATGTATGAATCCAATTTTAAAAAAAATATGCAGTGGACTTCGATTGACGATATTCCTGAATTCATACAAGATGCCTTTATCAGTGTAGAAGATAAGCGCTTCTATTATCATGCCGGTTTTGATCCAGTTCGCATTATCAAAGCTTTATCAACAAATCTGGTACATGGGGATATTCTGCAAGGGGGTTCTACGATCACACAACAATATGCCAAAAATCTGTTCCTGACAAATGAACAAACGGTTTCACGCAAGATTCAAGAATTTTTCTATGCCACAAGACTAGAAATGCAATATAGTAAAAAAGATATTTTAGAAGGTTATTTAAACACGGCATACTTTGGACATGGCATTTACGGCATACAATCAGCTGCACATTATTTCTTTGATTCCGATATGAAAGATTTAAGCGTTGGGGAAACGGCCATGCTAGTAGGTATTCCAAATGGTCCCAGTATTTATTCCCCATACCTTCACAAAGAGAATGCCATTAAGCGACAACACCTCATTTTAAAACTTATGCGTGAACATGGGGTTATCACAAAAGCTGAAGAAGCACAAGCTCGCCAAGAACCTCTGGTCTTATCACAAAACCATAAAGATAGTCAAAATGGTCTGAACGAATATTACGTTGATGCCGTGATTGCAGAACTCAACGAACTATCCATCGACTTAGATCAAGAAATCCATGTACATACAAACTATGATCCAGATGTACAAGCGGCCTTAGACAAATCCATACGGGCTCACATGGATATGAATGATGAACTAGAAACCGCAGGTATCATCGTTCAGCCCTTTACTGGTAATATCCTGGCAATTGCCGGAGGAAAGGATTACACCATTTCCCAATATAACCGGGCCAGCCAGTCTTCGCGTCAAGTTGCCAGCACGATTAAACCACTGTTATATTACTGTGCCTTACAACAGGGCTTTACCCCAGCCACACAATTTACTTCACAGAAAACAACCTTTCGCCTTGCGAACAACGAAACTTATGCCCCAAGCAATTATGATGATCAATATGCCAATGCAAAAATCTCATTGATCAATGCCATATCATTAAGTGACAACATCTATGCCGTTAAAACTCATCTGTTTTTAGGTGAAGATACCCTGCATCAAGCACTATTGGATTTTGACATTAAACAATCACAGCCAAACCCAAGTGAAGCCTTAGGCACTGTGAATATGAATTTACTGGAGCTGTCGCGCATTTATACGACGTTTGCTTCTGAAGGGCTTTATGTTAAACCAACGATGATTTCATCTGTAACAAGCGATGATAAAGTTTTATATGAACATAAGACAACTCCTAAACGCATGCTGCAGCGAAATGAAACTTTACTGCTCTCACAATTGCTGACTTCAACTTTTGATATTCGCAATAAAGGCTATGCGTTTCCAAGTATGTATGGCTATCAGCCGAAAGTGACAATGGCTGCGAAATCTGGAACGAGTGATTGGGATTCCTTGGTCATGGGGTACAATCCGGAATATGTCATCGGGGTATGGTGTGGCTTTGATGATAATCGCAAGCTGGCAAAACAATATTATGCAAACAGTAAAAAGATCTTTCAGGATACAATCAACACACTGTATAAAAATCAGAAAAATATCTGGTATCAACCAAGTGATGATATCATGGAAGTACAAGTAAATCCGATTACGGGAGTACCTTCCAGTAACGGCTCTACCTACTGGTTTTTACGCAATAGCTGATAAATAGGGCTTTTTTGTCGAAAGTCAATAAAAAACAGGCAAATTTAAAAAAAAATAAAAAAAATTTTAAGAATTTTAAAAAATGTCATTAAGCCTTTGTTCATCGGTTAAATGCGGATTTCAAATGGGGTCGTAAAGTGACAAAAACGTAAGATTTTCAAAAAATGCGGGTTGCACGATTAAAAAGTCTTTGTTACAATGAGGACGTTGATGTCGAGGTGATAACATGAACTTTATCGAAAAGAACACAAAAAAAGTTGCTCTTGTCTTAGGAATTGCTACAGCGCTCTCTGCTGTTACAACAGTATATGCAGCATCCAATACAGACGGATGGCACGATGGCGTCTACATGGTAGATGGAAAAGTTAAAACAGCTTGGCTGTTTGAAGAAACAGGTGCTGTCTACTACCTGAATGATGAAGGTAGAGCTGTTACAGGATGGAAAACAATCAACGAAAGCACTTATTATTTCAACGCAAACGGTGAACGAGTAAGTGGTGACGTGGTGATTGATGGTCACAAGTACGCTTTCCAGAAAAACGGAAAACTGTTACTTGGATGGCAAGATGAAAACACTACATACTATAACCAGTATGGTGTAAAAGTTACCGGTGAACAGAAAATTGATGGTAAGACTTATAACTTTGATGCTAACGGCAACATCCAGAAAGGTTGGATGAAGCTGAATGGTAAAAAAGTCTACTTCAAAGAAGATGGTTCTCTGGCAACAAGTGAAACTAAGATTGATGGTAAAAAGTATAACTTCCAGTCTAACGGTACTTTAAAATCCGGTTGGACACATGAAAACGATATGATTCAGTACTATAACAAGTATGGCTATCGTTTAAAAGGTTGGCAGACCATTAAAGGTAAGAAGTACCTTTTCAGTAAGAATGGAAATGCCTACACAGATACGAAAAAAGATGGTTACAAATTCGATAAGAAGGGTGTAGCTAAGAAAATTAAGAAGAAAGCGAAAGCTGAAACAACAACTTATGAAACAGCAGCGTCTACTTCTTATTCAGCTCCAAAAAAGAATAACAATGCAAATTTGAACCCTGCTGGTCATGCCGGTAATGGTTCTGCTGCATCAATTGCATCTTCTTATGTAGGTTATAACTACGTATGGGGTGGTGCTAGTCCTGCTGGATTCGACTGTTCAGGTTTAATTTACTATGCATACAATCAAGTCGGAGTAAGCGTACCTAGATCTGGTTATGGCCAGGCTGGTATGGGTTCTGCGGTTTCTTACAACAACATGCAGTATGGAGATGTCATCGTTTGGGATGGCGGATCTCATGTGTCTATTTACATTGGTGGTGGACAGATGGTTCATGCAGCAAATCCTAGTATGGGTGTTATTGTAAGTGGTGTCAGTGAATGGGCTTCTTACGGACAGAGTATTACAGGAATTCGTAGAGTATAAAAAACAAAAAAAGAGAGTTTCTCTCTTTTTTGCTTATTTACATTAGGTATTTCTATCTAAAGTCTCCTAAATCGATGTTTTTAAGCGATTTAAGAGACTTTTTTTATTTTCCGCAACATCTTCCTATTGAATCTCGTTTCTCTTCTTAAAACGAATAAATCTTAATTTTTCTTAAGTAACTACTTTCATCTGCTCATCTTCATCCACATCATCTCTCATCACAACCCTTTTTTTCTTCTTCCCCCTTCCTCATACAAATCGAGTAGGGTGAAATAAATCACCCTCTCACACCACCGTACGTACGGTTCCGTATACGGCGGTTCGTTTTAAT
>NZ_CAXUBY010000049.1:0-20542 GCF_964249515.1 Eubacterium sp. 3_1_31 | reverse complement strand
CAAGTCGCTCTTGGGTTCGTCGATAACTACGCCCCGAGGGATTTTCACCCTAGATATGTGGCATGCCCGCCACACAATAAAAAGCATCCAAAACGTTACGTTTATCGGATGCTCATTATGCACCATATGCTATAAAACACTGCGACCGTTTATTACTACATCTAACAAATGCAATTCACTATCCAGTATGACCAGATCAATCTTATGACCTAGGCGAATATCACTTGTATAACTCTTCACGATATGCGCCGCATTTTGCGAAGTCATCAAGATGCTTTCAGCAAGTCCATAGGCATCATATAGCTTACGAAAGATATCCAACAGGTCTATACAGCTTCCTTTTAGAACGCCTTCTTTATAAACTGCATGATGTTGTATGTAACTGCCATCATCTAGCACATGACCTTCAGGATAGGCCAATCCGGAGTTTATCGTACCGTCGCTGATTGCGATGACCCGTTTTGCACCCAACAGTTTAATCAGCCATTCTAACATTTTTGATTGTATATGTGCACCATCCATAATCATTTCACAGCTGCATTGGGATAAGAGCACGGCATCAAACATCGTCGGTTCATGATGATCAATGCCAGGCATAGCATTGCATAGATGCGTCACCTGGGAGGCACCTTCTTCAAAAGCCTCCAGCATTTGCTCATACGTTGCCTTACTGTGACCGATTGATACTTGAACACCATATAGATGCAATAAATGTATCGCTTCCATGGCATTTGTCAATTCCGGGGCAATCGTCATCACACGGATATCTTCATGATATTCACTTAGAAATGTATCTAATTCATTTAAATCAATTTCTTGTAACTGATTTGCATCTAATAAACAATGCATCGCTTTTGATAAATAAGGGCCTTCCAAATGAACGCCTGCATAACGTGCTCCCATCGTATTTCCTTGAAAAGCCTTTCGATATGCTTTCAGAATTGGAATATACTCTTGTAAAGGACGTGGAGATAAGGTCGGACAAAATGTCGTTACCCCTCGTTTGGCATATGCATTGGCCAATTGACGAAGATTTTCGATATTTTCATCATCACAGCTATATCCACGAAAACCATGCGTATGAATATCGACAAAGCCTGGGATAGCGATATGTCCTTTCCCTCTAGGTGTCTTAAATTCCATGCGCTCCACAAAACCATCTTCTAAATAAAGATCACCAAAAACCATCGTGCCATCCAGCATAAAGCTTACATTTTCAATTATCTTTTTCATGCTATGCACCTCACTCCTTACATTGTATTTCATAAAGGATGCTTTTACAAGGATAATTATGTACACCTAACATTTCTTTACCGCCACATTCTCTTTCCCATCTTATCATGCTATCAAGTATGCTGATTTAATAGCTTCTTTTTGCGTATAGTTAAAAACAGTCAAAAAGTTCATTTCATTGAACATGTTCTTTCTTCCCTTTGAAAATACCAAATCCTTATCCTTTCAAAAGACTTCAACGAAAGGAAACCTTTCATTTTACTATTTAACGTATCATGAACAAAAGCAAAGCGAGAAAATCGATGATTGTAAACAATCATTCAAGAAACTTATAAATATCTACCGCTTATACAAACTACTAAGCTTTCTGAACACCTATCACTATTGGTGTTGTGTATACAAAAAAAGCCCTTATAAAGCTAAATAGCATTATAAGGGTCATTCAGTAATCACAAATTATAATTTGATAAATTTCTCTACATCAATTACGAAAATAGTAGCTCCTCCAACTTGAACCTCGACAGGGAAAGATGCATATCTTCCAATATCATAAGATGCAGTGCTCGGTACAACTTCTGTACGTCTTCTACTGTATTCGCCAATAACTTCTATGGCACGTTCAACCTTATCATCATCCGTACCAACAATCAAGGTAGTATTTCCGGCACGCAGGAAACCTCCAGTCGTCGCAAGACGTGTTACCTGATAATTCTCCTTTGTCAACGCACTGGAAACTGCGGGACTATCATCATTTGACATGATCGCTAAAATGAGTTTCATATGCAATGCTCCTTTCTTCAATTTATATGTTTATTCTAACACTTAATAGGAGGTTTTACAATTAATAAATCGTGAATATGTTAAATGGTTTCACAAGTATTTTCACTTTTTTTCAATGCTTTATGCTTTTTTATGAAAAGGTGAAAAATCATGTATTTTACATAAATTTATGAACAAATTGAAAGGTTTTTCCTATTCAAAATATGCTATAATAGGACAGTCAAAGGAAGTGATCATATGGATAAATTAGGTTTAGTTCTTGAAGGAGGCGGCATGCGCGGGCTTTATACAGCCGGTGTGTTAGACTTTCTTATGGATCATGATATATATACAGATGGCGTCATTGGCGTCAGTGCCGGTGCCTGTCATGCGTGTAGTTATGCTTCTAAACAACGTGGACGTGCCTATCGCACAAATACAGACTACCTGCATGATAAACGTTATATGAGCATGCAGTCTTTGCTCAAAACGGGTGATTTATTTGGAGCAGAATTCATGTATAACGAAATTCCAAACAAATTAGACCCTTACGATTATGATGCATTTAATCGCTCTGGCATTAAATTATATGCTGTGGCAAGTAACTTGGAAACAGGAAAAGCCGAATATTTACAATGCATTAATATGTTGCATGATGTCATCTATGTAAGAGCCAGTGCATCCTTACCGCTATTATCCCGCATTGTGGAAGTAGATGGCAAAAAGTTGCTTGACGGTGGTGCATGTGATAGCATTCCCGTAAAACAATTCCAGAAAATGGGATATCAGAAAAATATCGTAGTCCTTACCCAATGCAAAGACTATCGCAAGGGAAAAAACAACCTTCTTCCTCTCATCCGTCGCAGTTATCGCAAATATCCAAAGTTTGTTGAAGCATTGGCAAATCGTCATATCAACTATAATCGCACGTTAGATGAATTAGGGGTAATGGAAAAAGAAGGCCGTATTTTGGTTATTCGCCCTAGTTCTCCGGTTACGATTGGACGTTTAGAGAAAGATGAGAAAAAGCTGAAAGCATTATATGAGCAAGGTTATGAAGACGCTAAAAACAGCATGGAAGCATTGATGGAATTCATCAAGCGCTAATGCTGCTTTTTTTGTGCTTATATCGTTTTCTCTTTAACATCCTCATCTGTTTGCAGTATCGTGATATTCTATTTGTCACATGCTTATTTCTTCTATTTCCTATGTCCATTCCTATTTGTCATCTGCTCTCTCCTTTTTGTCATATGCTCATTCCTTACTGCCATATGCTTTTTTCTTCTTTTTCATACATTCTTTTAGAATATTCCATTTCGTCCACTTTTCTCACTTCTCATTTATATTCTTCCTACTTCATGGTAAAATAAGAGATATAAACGAGGTGCAAGTATGAAACGAACAGGATGGTTATTTTTATTAATTTTTACTTTAATACTAAGCAGCTGCAGCTCTTCTAATGAAGAGTCGGCATCAGATACGACAAAGACACAGGATGTAACGATTACCTTAACGCAAAAAGAAACCTGTGAAAAGTTGGCAAACATCATTTGTGATGGCGATATACAAGCACTGCAAAATGACTTTACGTATTTAGATGAAATGGGAAAAGCTGTGAAGGAAAAAAACTTTCAAACACAGATTATGAGCTTTTCAAAGAGCTGTGGCAGTGTGGTATCTTTACAGACACCTTATGCCCAGTCCTATCAAGGGAATGTTGCCGTTTTTCAACCGGTAATAACGCAAAAACAGAAATTCAATCTGCAAGTAACCTTTGCGGGTGATAAGATAGCCGGTATTTTCTTTCGCCCATATCAACTTCCTGAAGAAACGATGAAGATGGATGGCATAAAACAAAAAGAAATGGATTTAAAAATAGCAACTGGCGGTAACATAAAAGGTTATTTGTGCACGCCTGAAAAAGGTGATAAATTTCCTGTAGTGATCCTGTTGGGAGGTTCAGGTCCCAGTGATCACAATGAAACCATCGGGAATCAGAAACCTTTTTATGAGCTTGCCAAGGAATTAGGGAAACAAGGTATTGCGACGTATCGCTTTGATAAGCGTACCTTAGAAAATACCTTTACCCAAACCGACACCATACAGCAGGAATATATAGAAGATGCCTTATCTGCTATTCAACTGATGCAGCAGCAAAAGCAGATTGACAAACAGCGTATTTATGTGTTAGGGCATAGCCAGGGAGGTTATATTTTACCTCGCCTAAATGAACAAACAAAGGATGTAGCAGGCTATATCTTTATGGCTGCTCCTTCTCGACCAATCGAAGACAGCATGGTAGAGCAACTTACCTACTTGGCGAAGTTGGATGGCAAAGTAGATGCTGAGGAACAAAAGCAGCTGGATGAGGCTGAAACAGTACGAAAACAGATCAAACAAATAGCTTCCAGCAAGCACGATGATACGCTTTATTTGGGTATGACACGAGCTTATCTTATGGATCTGGCCACATATGATCCAGTAAAAACAGCAGAAAAGATCCAAGTGCCGGTCCTGCTTTGTCAAGGACTACGTGATTATCAAGTGACCAAAACGGATTTAAAGCGTTGGCAACAAGCATTTGCTGAAAAAGCGAATTGGACCATTCGTACGTATGCAACGGCAAATCACGCAATGAGTAAAGGTAGTGAACAGCCTTCACCAAAAGATTACAACCAGGAGGCAGGATTAGATGTAACCTTTGTGAAAGACATTGTACAATTTATAAAATAAAAGCATAAAAAGAAAAGGCAAGTTTCCACATGCAGGTGGTACTTACCTTTTTTTGTGATACTATAAAATCCTTTGTATAACTTAAGTAGGAAACTTACATAGCGAATACTTATACATTGAAGCGGAAATGTAAGACATCACCGTCCTGCACTTCGTATTCTTTCCCTTCTAAGCGTAGTTTGCCGGCTTCTTTAATTGCCTGCTCACTGCCTAATGCATCAATATCTTCAAAGCGGTAACATTCCGCACGAATGAAGCCTTTTTCAAAGTCCGTGTGAATGACACCTGCACACTGTGGTGCCAGCATTCCTTTACGGAATGTCCAGGCACGACATTCATCTTCACCGGCAGTTAGGAATGTACAAAGATTTAAGATTTGATAAGCTGTTTTGATGACTTTATCAAGTCCGCTTTCTGGTATACCTAATTCCTGTAAAAAAGCATTCTTTTCTTCTTTATCCAGGCCAGACAATTCCTCTTCGATCTTAGCGCATACAGGTACAACCTGATTATGTTCACTATCTGCCAGTTCTTTCACCTTCTGATAATAGGGATTATTTTCTGGCTCTGCGATTTCTTCATCTGACATATTAGCAATGTAGATCATTGGCTTTAAGGTCAATAAATTAAATGCTTTGATAAGCAATCGTTCTTCCTTTTCCAAATCCAAGCTTCTAACAGGCTTTCCGGCTTCTAAAGCTGCTTGTAATTTTTTTAGTACGTTGACTTCGGCTATCGCATCTTTATCTTTGTTTGTCATCGCCTTGCGTTCTACTTTGCTTAAGCGATTTTCGATTGTCTGTAAATCCGCCATAATCAGTTCCAGATTAATGATTTCAATATCGCGAATGGGATCCACACTGCCTTCGACATGCGTAATATCTGCATCATCAAAACAACGGACAACATGACAAATAGCATCTGTCAAACGAATATTACTTAAAAATTGATTTCCTAAACCTTCACCCTTGCTGGCACCTTTTACTAAACCGGCAATATCGGTAAATTCAAAAGTTGTATAGATGGTTTTCTTTGGATGAAACAGCTCTACCAAACGATCAATACGATGATCCGGCACTTCTACGACACCAACGTTCGGTTGAATGGTCGCAAAGGGATAATTGGCTGCCTCTACCTGTGATTTTGTGATTGCGTTAAATAATGTAGACTTTCCAACATTAGGAAGCCCAACAATTCCTGCTGTTAATGGCATACTATCCTTCCTCTCAACTCTAACATTCTACCGTTTTTTTTAAGGTTATGCAACTGTTTGCGCACGTATTTGTATATACATTTTTATTGATTCGTGAATTTAATTATCCCAATCTTTTTTCTTTAACCATAAGCTAATGGTGATGGCTATCATCGTAATTGTTCCAGCAAGAACTACATAATCTATTGGCGCTTGTTCCATTCTGTGTTTTATGAATAAATCGATGTCCAGAATAGATAGTACGCTAAATCCATATAGAGCTATTTTAATCGATGCAGCATTCACTATACCCACATAAGCATCCTTCCAAATCAAAGATAGCGTCACATATAAGATGAGTATAAAAAATGTGATAAAGCCATAATCCGTAAAGCTTACGGTTTTCCCTATTTCTATGACCTTACATTCATTCAAAATGATTGCCCCACATAAAAGAATAATTGCTAAAGCAAAGGCTTTCGTCATAATCTTATTGCGTATGGCTTTTTGTCTTTCATCAAATTGTTCTATGTTCATTCCTCCCAAAATAAATCATTCAGTGTTTTATCCAATGCTTTACATATCGCAATGCATAAACGAATACTGGGATTGTAATCTCCCTTTTCAATGGCGTTCATTGTTTGTCGCGTAACACCTACACATTCTGCCAGTTCTTTCTGTGTCATATCTTTTGTTGCTCTTGCGGCCTTTATTCGCAAATTCTTTGCCATAACACCACTTCTCTTTCTACCTATATAGTATAACCAATATTACTTTATGTCAAGTATATATTACTTTTATTACGATTTAAATTACTCTATTAAAACTAGGTGAATCTTTCTTGATGTTTCTTTTAGTTAGCAAGACACGCTGAGAAAGCATTAAAAAAACCGCGATAGCTGCGGTTTCATTCTTCCGATTTTGGTGCATGTTCAATAACACGTTTTAATTTTTTTTCAAATTCCACACGAGGAAATAACACGCTGGTACCGCAGCCCTGACATTTGATACGGATATCAGCTCCCATGCGGATAATTTTCCAGTATTTCGATTTATGACATGGATGCTCTTTCTTCATCTCTACGATGTCATTCAAATCATATTCATGCTTTATCATGTGCTCATTCCCTTCTCTTTATTTAAGTTATCTTCATTGTATCATAGTTTTTATCGTTCGTCCCATGAAACATGCTCTCTTTGTTCATAGGATTGCAAAGTATTTTCTAGCAACATCGCAATGGTCATAGGCCCCACCCCTTTCGGCACAGGAGTTATATAACCAGCAACCTCACTAACGTTTGCAAAATCAACATCCCCACACAGCTTATTTTGATCATCACGGTTGATACCGACATCAATTACGACAGCACCTGGTTTTACCCAATCACGTTTTACAAGACGCGCTTTTCCAACCGATACAACTAAGATATCCGCACGTTTGGTAATACTTTTAATATCCTCTGTTTTGGAATGACAAATGGTTACCGTTGCATTATGATTTAATAAAAGTTGTGCAACCGGTTTACCAACAATATTACTACGTCCAAGAACAACAGCCTGTTTACCGCTTAAATCTGTCATGCCGATTTCCTCTAGCATTCGTATAATACCTTTTGGCGTGCAGGAAAGGAACGTTGGTTCTTGTAATAGCATCTTCCCTACATTCACCGGATGAAAGCCATCCACATCTTTTTTTGGATCAATCGCATGTAGAATCACATGCTCATCCATATGTGCAGGTAAAGGAAGCTGTACCAAAATACCATCCACCTTGGTATCGGTGTTCAACTGATGAATGATCTGTAACAATTCATCTTCACTTGTGGTAGCCGGCAGTAAAATGAGATCATTTTCCATGCCGATTTCATGACAAGCTTTCTCTTTCCCTTTCACATAAGATACACTGGCAGGATGTTCTCCTACCAAAACGACAACAAGCTTAGGGAGTCGTTTTTGCTCATTTTTTAACTTCATGATCCGCAAGCGCAGATCTTTTTTTACTTGCTTAGCAATTTCACTGCCATATATCACATTTGCCATACGCTTAGCCTCCTATAATTCTGCACTGTCTAAAATGATCGTAACCGGACCATCATTCAGCAATTCTACCTTCATATCAGCGCCAAACACACCTGTTGGTACTTGCAATCCATATGAACGTAATTCTTTATTAAAGAGCTCATAAAGCGGGTTTGCCTGCGCAGGGTGTGCCGCTTTCTCGAAACCGGGACGTCTTCCCTTCTTACAATCCGCATACAATGTAAATTGCGAAATTGAAAGAATATCTCCCTGAATATCCGATAACCCACGATTCATCTTTCCTTGTTCATCCTCAAAGACACGCAATTCAGCACATTTTTTTGCCATTTTCTTCACAATGCCTTCATCATCACTCTGGGTAATACCTACCAAAGCTAAAAAACCATTTTGAATGGCGCCATGCACTTGTCCATCAATTGTAACGGATGCATGCCGCACTCTTTGTAATATCACTCGCATATCATTTTCCTTCCATTTTCCAATACTACTTGCTATAATCTTTTCCTATTTGAAAAACAAGGGCACCCCCCTTGTTTAATATGTCAAAATTTCAACACCTTTTTCGGTTACCAGTAAGGTATGTTCCCATTGAGCAGAAAGCTTGCCATCCGCCGTATAAGATGTCCATCCATTATCTTCATCAATATAGAGATGATAATCTCCCTCATTGATCATCGGTTCAATAGTAAACACCATACCGGGAGCCAGAATCATGCCTTTTCCCTTACGCCCTACATGTGAAACGATAGGATCCTCATGGAATGCTTTCCCAACGCCATGTCCGGCAAAATCTATCACGACACTATAACCTTTGCTCGTTGCATATTCATGAATCGCCGCTCCAATATCGCCTACATGCCCCCAAGGTTTGACAGCTTTTATACCGATTTCCAGACATTCTTTCGTCACTTGTACCAAACGCTTTGCCTCTTCACTCACTTCACCAATCATAAACATTCGCGAAGCATCGGAGTAATAACCATGAAAAATGGTGGAAACATCTACATTGACGATATCGCCTTCCTGTAAGATGATTTCATCATCCGGAATACCATGACATACCTCATCATTAACCGATGTACAAACACTTTTAGGAAAGCCTTCATAATTCAAAGGAGCAGGTATTGCCCCATGACTTACTGTGTAATCATACACCAATCGGTCAATATCTCCGGTACTCATACCGACATGTATATGCTTTGCGACATGATCAAGTACACCGGTGTTAATAGCAGCACTCTTTTTGATACCAAGAATATCCTTTGTACTTTTGATCAAACTGCGATCTGGCACAATCTCGCCATTTCTAGCAAATTCGCGAATTTTTTCATCAAACTTTTCATGACATTGTTTATATTTTTTGCCACTGCCACACCAGCAGCGGGAATTTCTATGCATTTCCATATCTTTACACCTCTTTACGTCGTATAGTATATCACGTATCTCTTAAATTTTCATACCATTTCCTAAAAAGTAATACAATTGCCATGACAAAGCCGAATTAAAGATTGACTTTCCTTATATACACCGATAAAATTATGCATAAAAGGGTGTGAATGTATGAAAGCAAGAGAAAAATTCTCATCGCGCTTAGGCTTTATCCTAATCTCAGCGGGATGTGCAGTCGGACTGGGGAATGTCTGGCGGTTTCCTTATATCACCGGCCAGTATGGCGGAGCTGCCTTTGTATTGCTATATTTATTATTTCTGATGCTGTTAGGCTTACCTATCATGGTAATGGAATTTTCCGTAGGACGCGCATCTATGAAATCGGCCGCAAAATCTTTTGATGTACTAGAGCCAAAAAAGACAAAATGGCATTTCATCAAATATGTGGCAATCGGCGGTAATTACATGCTGATGATGTTTTATACGACCGTTGGCGGATGGATGTTGAATTACTGTTTAAAAATGATAAGTGGCACTTTTGAAAACCAGTCAACAGAAGCAGTGGGGCAGATATTTCATGATATGCTCGCAAGTCCTGCGCAGAACCTGTTTTGGATGGTCGTAATTACCATGATCGGCTTTCTCGTCTGCAGCAAGGGATTACAAAATGGGGTTGAAAAGATTTCCAAATATATGATGTCCTGTTTATTTATTGTTATGCTGATACTGGTGATACGCGCTGTCACTTTACCAGATGCTGTAGAAGGTTTAACGTTTTATTTAGTGCCTGATTTTGGTAAAATGATGGAAAACGGCTTATGGGACGCCATTTTTGCGGCAATGAGTCAAGCCTTCTTTACGCTTAGTCTGGGTATCGGAGCGTTGGCTATCTTTGGCAGCTATATCGGAAAAGATCGTTCTTTACTAGGTGAAAGTCTGAATGTCTGTATCTTAGATACTTTAGTTGCCTTTATTGCCGGTTTGATTATTTTCCCTTCCTGTTTCTCTTTTGGTGTAGATGCCGGAAGTGGCCCAGGATTGGTATTTGTGACATTACCAAATGTCTTTAATGCCATGGCTCAAGGACGCTTATGGGGAACCTTATTCTTCTTATTTATGTCCTTTGCAGCATTAACGACCATTATTGCCGTATTTGAAAATATCGTTGCCTTTGCTATGGATAGCGGTTGGTCAAGAAAGAAAGCCGTATGGGTAAATTTCTTTGCCATCCTGATTTTATCACTGCCTTGTGCATTAGGATTTAATATTCTATCCTTCTTACAGCCATTAGGTGAAGGAACAACCATTCAGGACTTAGAAGATTTCATCGTTTCCAGCAATTTATTACCATTAGGTTCCTTATTATATCTATTATTCTGTACCTTCCGTTATGGTTGGGGATGGAAAAATTTCCTTGGTGAAGCAAATACAGGAAAAGGGCTAAAGTTTCCTAGCTGGATACGAGGCTACGTCAGTTTCATACTGCCTGTCATCGTCATCTTTATTTTCTTCCAAGGTTATATCGAGAAGTTTTCAACACCATGGAATGCAATCTTACCAATTGTTTTGATCCTGTTTATCATCTTTATACCAATACATGCATGGATCATACAACATAAAAAAAAGCAGTAATTCAGCTAAAAATGACTCCTTGAAGTAGTAAGGAGTCGTTTTTTATGGAAAGGTAATGGCGGTTTGTTTATGGAATGAACAAATGCAAACGAGGGAGTAAGTACCATTACCAAAGTCTTTCAAGGTATTACTTACCTTGTACTTTTAGTATAAGACAGCTTTGTGAAAAACATATGAATAGTATTTGAATTCTGTGTTAATTTATTAAAGAGCACATACAATAAGACCTCTACGAGGGATAGAGGTCTTAAGCATGAAGGCCGGTAATGGAAATTATAAAATTATGTAAACATGATAGCTGTTGTTACTATTACTATAGGGATGGGGAAACGATTTCCATTACCACACAAGCAGTAAGTCTGCCTGTACCTATACTATAACGTGCGAATGTGAAGGATATGTGATGGTCATGCGTTTTTTTACAACTTTTTGATAATCATAAGAGAGGATATAAGACCTTCCCCATACAAATACCCATCTATGATCGATCATCATTCCACTCTTCCCTTTTTCTTTATTTGTGTTAAAATACCTCTGACATTATAAATTCACATAGGAAGGAGATTATTATGAATCGTTTCTGGGGACATCTTTCAACGATCAATCATCATAAAATACTGGTAACTAAATTATGCTTTCGCTGCCATTTATATAAGCAAGGAATCTTACACGATTTATCAAAATATTCACCTGTTGAATTTTGGGCAGGAGTTACCTATTATCAAGGCTTTCGCAGCCCTATTAATCGAGAAAAAGAAGTAAAAGGGTATTCCCTTGGATGGTTGCATCATAAAGGACGGAATCGTCATCACTGGGAATACTGGTTGGACAATGGAAATGTAAAAAATGGTGTCATTGCTATTGAAATGCCTGTCAACTACGTTGTTGAGATGATTTGCGATCGTATTGCGGCATCCATGACCTATCAAAAGGAAAACTATACCGATGCCAGTGCTTTAGAATACTTCTTAAACGGTTATGACAGAGTCATGATGCATCCTAACACAAAAGCATTGACACAGCATATATTAGAATATTTAAGAGATCATGGTTTAGATCAGACCATTGCTTATATCCGGCATAATATTTTAAAAAACAAATAATTTTTTATATGACCTAAAGAATTGTGCATATGATTGTACTATCACAATTCTTTTTTTATTACTAAAAGTTATACTATAGTCCTTTCTATCGTCTTTATCACCATGAAAATTCGCAAACAAAAAGACACGAATACATCGCATCTTTCTTACATTTCTTCATCTAATCCGCCAATCATCTCAAGTACACGATTGAGGTCATCGTTGCCATGATACTTAATGACAATTTGTTTTTCATCAATTTTTACTTTTGTGCCAAAACGACTCTGTAATCGTTTCTCTACCTGATCCAGATTAACGTCTCGCTCTTTTTTCACCGGTTCCGGCTTAGGCTCATTCATATTTTTAACAAGCGTTTCCACGGCACGCACAGATAAATGCAATTGTATTGCCTTTTGCGCTACCTCTTCCATGAGTTTTGGATCTTTCAAGGATAACAGGGCGCGTACATGCCCCATGCTGAGTTCATTATTCACTACATGCTGTTGCACAGATGCAGGCAATTTTAATAATCGTAACATATTGGCAACATGTTCACGGGATTTCCCAATACGATGTGCTAATTCTTCCTGTTTATATCCTAGTTTCTTAATCAGCTTTTCATAGCCTTGCGCCTCTTCAATAGCATTCAGATCTTCACGCTGAATGTTTTCCAATAAGGCAATCTCCATCATCTGCTGATCATCAAAATCCATCAGGATGGCCGGAATACGCTTTAACCCAGCTAGCTTGCTGGCACGTAAACGACGCTCACCGGTAATTAGTTCATAACCTTTGACTGCTTTTTTAACTAAGATTGGTGTAAACACACCATGTAATTTAATCGAATCTGCCAATTCCTGAATCTTATCATCATCAAAGTGTTTTCTTGGCTGATAAGGATTCGGTTTTACATCCTTAACATCCACCTCAAACTTGCTGTCTTCATGAACCTCGCTTTTCCCTTGCTGAATGTCTTCTAAAACATTGCTGACATCTTCACCAAAGATAGCCGATAGTCCTTTGCCCAGTCTGGCATTGTTCTCTTTTTTTGCCATATTGACGCTTACCTCCTATCTGGCCTTCGCCTTCTTATTCATGCGGACAACCTCATTCGCTAATCCGGCATATGCTTTTGCTCCTTCACAACGTACATCATATTCAAAAATCGACATACCACGTGATGGTGCCTCGCTTAATTTTACATTTCGAGGTATATAGGTTTTATATACACGATCTTTGAAATGCTGACGAACTTCCTGTTGCACTTCTACGCTTAATTTCGTACGTCCATCATACATCGTTAAGATCACACCTTCAATCATCAGATTCTTATTAAACAGCTGCTGTACCAGACGAATCGTTAATAAAAGTTGTGTCACACCTTCCAACGCATAATATTCACACTGTACTGGAATAATAACCGAATCTGCCGCCGTTAAGGCATTGGTATTCAACAAGCCTAAAGAAGGCGGACAGTCAATGATGATAAAATCGTATTCATCCTTAATCGGTTCTAATTTGTTTTTTAATAATTCTTCTTTTCCAACCTCAAATTTTACCATCTGCAAATCGGCACCTGCTAAAGATATATTGGCTGGTATGATATCTATCGGAGGTGATGATAACTTTTTACGAATGTCTCTCACCTCATAATGTTCCATAATCAAATTGTATACAGAAAGTTTATCTTCACCTACTTCAGCACCGACTCCCTGTGTTGCGTTGCCCTGTGGATCAAAGTCTACCAACAGAACCTTGTTACCTAAATATCCTAACCCTGCCGCTAAATTAATCGAAGTGGTCGTTTTACCAACGCCCCCCTTTTGATTTGAAACAGCAATAATTTTTCCCATATGTAACCAGACCTTTCTATTTCGGAATGCGTATGGTTATGATGACATCATCCTCACGTTCTTCTTCCTGCATGAGTGCCTCACAGCCTGCCCGATTCACCATGCTTACCGCTTGATGAATGGTATTTAAAGCAATACGTATACTCTTACTAATGCCTTTCAGCATAACTTTTTTCTTTGGTTTTGGCCCTTGTGCCTCTTCCTTTAATAATTTTTCTGTCTGTGCAACGGTCAGACCTCTTTTTTCTATTTTCTGCAATGTCTGTTTCTGTTTTTCTTCATCTAAGCCTAACAAAGCACGGGCATGACGTTCACTGATACGGCGTGCACTGACTGCCTCCTGTACTTCCTCATCCAGATTTAACAAGCGAATTTTATTGGCAATAGAGCTTTGTGATTTACCTACACGTAAAGCCAGCTGCGATTGATTAATGCCAGCATATTTCATGATTTCCACATACGATTTGGCTTCTTCTATGGCACTTAAATTCTCTCTTTGAATATTTTCAACCAATGCCATTTCTGCCATCTGTACTTCATCAGCATCCATAATATTTGCCGGTACTTCTACAGCACCATTTAAACGTAATGCACGGAATCGACGTTCACCGGCGATGATTTGATATTTATCATTAACCTTTCGTACGGTGATTGGCTGAATCAAACCATTTTCACGAATTGATTGTGCCAGATCCATTAGCGCGTCTTGATCAAATTCCAAGCGTGGCTGATATGGATTCGGTTCAATCAAATCGATTGCTATCATCTTTGTATCTTCCATTCTATTCCTCCTCAAAGGGGATTTTTCTTTATTTGCGCAAATGCTCTTGGATATTTCAATGGGGTTTTCTTTACCTTTTCAAAGACAAAATTGACCCTTTTGGAACCATCCGACAGCACTTTTTCATCCCTGCGTTTCTCCTCACATCCAAGAAGGCGAATTGCTTTTTCAGCCAACGCATACTCCTCTAGCGCATTGGCACCCTTTAATGCCAAAAACATACCGCCTACCTTTACCAACGGAATGCATAATTCTGAAAGCATTGTTAAGTTTGCAACCGCTCTTGCGCTGACGATATCAAAGCTTTCCCGATGTTCTTTCGCATAATCTTCAGCTCTTGCATGTACACAATGCACATTGTTTAACTTCAGCTGATGACACAGAGCTTCTAAAAAAGTAATTCGTTTTCCTAATGTTTCTACAATCGTAATTTCTAAGTCAGGGTAAACGATTTTCAAAGGGATGCTAGGAAACCCAGCACCTGCCCCAACATCACAGAAAGTACCCTTCAGTTTTACATCAAAGGAGGGCAATATAGAATCCAGAAAATGTTTTTCATAGATTTCATCCATATCCGTAATCGCCGTCAAATTCATTTTTTGATTCCATTCAAGGAGCATAGCAGCATACATGGCAAATTGTTGCAGCTGCGTATCCTGCAAAGTTATGCCATATGATTTTACAACATGAAAAAAATCTTCTTTATGAAATGTATTGGACATAGTATCCCTCCAGCATCTACTATTATAACAAACTTACCGTATGAACAAAACATTAAGTTTATGATTTTCAATGATGGGCATCATAAAAAGAAGCAATCTTTGAAAGAATTGCCATGAAGTTTTCTGTATCTTTCTATACGTTGCATGGCTTCCCCGTCGTTTAACTGATTACAATTGATAATTTTTTAATACATCCATGATAGCATCCACATGCGCACCATACACAATCTGAATTTCTTCTTTTGTCTTTAAATAACCGGCAGCACCATTTTGACGAATGCGCTTAAAAACAAACTTATCCTGATCTTTTAATGTGATATGAAGACGTGTGATACAGGAATGAATCGCAATGATATTTTCTGCCCCGCCACAGCCTTCAATGATGACTTTTGCCATCTCATTCAAATCTTCAGCAGCAATACTTCCTTCTTGAAACGGCTCATTTTGATCATTCTCTCTTCCCGGAGTACAAAGATCAAATTTCTTGATCATTAATCGAAATAGCACATAATATATCACAAAGAAAAGCCCACCTTGAACGAATAGCATATATGGTTTTACTGCCATAGGGAGCGAACTCGCCAATACAAAGTCAATAGCCCCGGCACTAAAGCTAAAGCCAGCAATATATTGTAAGCTGGCTGCCATAAACACCGAAATACCAGTCAGTAAAGCATGCATCACATAGAGCAATGGAGATAAGAACATAAAGGAGAATTCTAATGGCTCCGTAACACCGGTGAGAAACGACGCAATAGCAGAGGATACAAAAAACGGCTTCATCTTCTTTTTCCGCGTAATAAAACAGCATTGATACATCGCCAAAGCCATGGCTACCACACCAAACATCATGATTGGATAATACCCTGCCTGATACATGCCCGTGACTCCGCGTATTCCCGTGCCTGCCCAATAATTGCCAATATCATTAATACCAATCACATCAAACCAAAAGATAGAATTTAACATATGGTGCAATCCCAATGGAACCAACAGGCGATTTAAAAACGCATAAATACCTGCGCCCAAAGGTCCCATATCCTTGATCATGGTGCCAATGGAAATAAGCAATGTAAAAATGAGAGGCCAGACGATATATAAAACGATGGAACAAAGCATAGCAAAGATGGAGGTATAAACCAAGACCCTAAAATCAGCAGGTAAATAGTTTGTAGAAACATGTTTACGACGATAACTAAATGCAGCTAACAGACCACTTAAAATCCCAATGAACTGATTATTAATATTGCCAAAAGCTTCATCTACCCGAAAGCGCAAGGTATCTTCTAAAAAAGAGACATTCGATACCGAAAGCAAACTGGTGATAATAAGAAAACATAATAATCCATTACAGGCAGCTAAACCACTTTTATCATCACTTAGTTCATAAGCTACACCGATCGCAAAAATCATTGGCATCTGAGAGATGATAACATTTCCTGTTTTCTGCAAGATCATTGCCATAAAATATAGATTTTCCATACCACTTTCTTCTAATGCATAGCCAATCCCCATAAGCAATGCCGCAGCCGGGAAGACGGCGATTGGCAACATGAGGGCTCTTCCTAATTTCTGTAGTTTCATCTTAATCAATCAGCTTTCCAATATGGATCATCAGATACACCTGTTCATTTTCCTGTAGCTCATAATGATATTTTTCTTTGATCGTTTCTCTGATCTGATGAATACAATGTTCCATTTTATCATTGCGTTTTATCAAAAAGGCATACAAATCGCCAAGCTCTTCTTTTTTCGTCTTTTGATTTGAAAACATATGCTGTCCCAAAAATTTTAAATGCGTAATAAAACGTGAAAAGTTAAGTTCATTCTCATCAAGATGAACCTGATACGTTTCCTCAACGATTCGCTGTACATCTTTAATGAAACGTAAGATTTTTGATACATTACTGCTACGCCCACCATTGTTTAATGTGGCATTGACGATATGCATGGCAATATAACCAGCCTCATCCTCTGGGAAACTGATTTCCGTATTTGCCTGAATGAGCTTTAACGCCCACAGACCCACTTTAAATTCTCTTTTATACAATGTTTTGATTTCATTTAACATGAAATTAGGAACATTGATATTCTGTTTCTTACGTTCTGCCGCATAATGGATGTGATCACTCAATGAGATCAATAGCTGTGGGCTCACTTCTATTTTTAAAGTCTCGCATGCCTTACGGGCTATGACTTCAGCAATTCGAAAATACAAAATAGGTGTACGTTCCAACAGCATATGCAGCTGTTTTTTCTGTTCATCTTCAAAGGTATATGTCTTTTCAATGCGTTTTTCATCTACCGTATCGCCGGGCCGTTTATGAAAGCCGATTCCTGCTCCGACAATGATCATTTCCTGTTTGCCTCTAATTGCCGAAACAATATTGTTGTTGTAAACATGTATGATTTGCATGATGTCCCTCCTTTTACAACAGCAATTGCTGTAATTCTTTTTCCTGTAACCTTTGCAACGCTTGCTGCAAAGCAAATGCCTGGTTACCTGCCGCCAATTCATAGCAGTATTCATCCTTTGCAAGATGATAAGCGCACAGCTTTTGTAATCGTTGTTCATCTACAAAATCCATGTCATACACAGTGATAAATAAGCTGCGATTCATCGCTTTCATCACTCTTATATTCTCCATGCCGCCAAAAACTTCTAACAGTTCTACGACATATTCATCATGGATAGCACCACGCTTTTCCTGGGGTAAATAAAGCCACTGTCTTTTATAAGAAAGCCATAGCAAGCTGATATAGATACTACCAAAAACGACCGTCAGCAATCCACCTGAAACAGAAAAGTAAGCCAAATAAAATATACAGCCACTCCCTATGCAATATACAAGCCATAATAGCGGTGCGCTGATAAACAAATACAACACAAAAGCGTCACTAGCCTGTGATAAGAGGCATTGTAACAGACACAAACTCACAAAAATAGCCATGGGATATCGTTTCTTATGAAGAAGGAATACCATCCAGGAAAGCATAAATGCAGGCATTACACCATATTGCATGACGGTAATGCCCTTCTGAAAACCGGGAAGGATATAAAAACCATCACTGATATCACGTAAACCAACAATCACAAGTCCACTATTCAGGACTTTACTAATGCTTGCCCCAACTATTCCATGCTCATATAATACAGCTGTTAAAGAGAACAATTGACGTATTGTAAATGTCCAGATAAAGTAATACGGAACAGCCAATCCCAACATGATGAAAATAGTTAATATCGGGACCAAACGACGTCCACTGAAAAAAGCCAGACTTTTGGGCAACTGTACTTGCGAAAACCGCTCAAATAGCTTTGCCGCAACCAATCCGCATAAGATGGCAGTCAATGGATTTTGAATATAATCTACAGCCACATCTACATGCCATTGATAAGCAAAAGCCTCATTCAAAACCTCACTTTGTAAAACACTGATGATGAGTAAATAAGCAATCATTGCCGATAAGACAACACTGCCATCCTTATGTCTACAAAACTGATAAGATACAAAGCCTGCCAGTAAGAAAGGCAGCGCCTTAGCATACAAGGCATCCAGACGAACAAATAGTGTCATAAAAGGAAGGATTTCAGCAAGTAGCTGACTGATACTAGCCATGATAGAAACTATAGGAAGAAACAACAAAAGAGGCATACAGGCAACCCATAATTTTCGATACCAAGTCATGAAACCACTTCCTTTTCTAGAATTATAAAACGTTTTCATGATAACATTTTTTCACAAATTGTAAATATCGCAAATAAAAATTTTTTAAAAAAAGGGATTGACAAACGAAATGTAAACGCTTATCATTTGTGTGTAAAAGTTAGAAGCGAAATGATAAAACGTGTTACTGTTCAATCAGGCATGAGTTTTTGGGGAAAAACTTATGCCTTTTTTTGTAGTTTCATGTAGATATCGTTCTGCTCTGGATCCAGCTTTACATGTTTATGTTCGTAAAACAGGAGGAAACTATGAAAAAATTATTATGTGCTTTATGTGCCATGACTTTATTGGCAACTGCAACAGGATGTTCTAACAACAATGCCGACAAGGACAAAAAGGAAACAAGCGGCAATACACTGGTTGTCGCATCAAACAACATTGACGCAAAATCACAGCCAGATGTAGATGCACAGCGTAAATTATTGGAAGAAAACGGTGTTGAGATTTTCGGACTTCAAGAAGTCGATAACATGACAAGACGTAATCACTATGATGTAGTCAGCAAATTCAAAGTTGATCCTTACAAGGATGCATTCTTCTCAAATGCCATCGCTTTCTCCGGTGGTGAATATGGTATTGCGACAGTATCGAAATATGAATTCAAGAGCAAAGATGCTACTAAATTGTATAGCGATTTATTTGCTGGTAAAGAAATCGCACAGGAATTGGCGGATGCTTACAAAGACTATGATCCAGACAATAAAGAATCCGAAGCAAAGATGGATGCTGTATCCGCAAAGAATCCTATTGAACCACGTTTATATCAGCGTGTCGTAATTGAAAAAGACGGCAAAGAAATCGCCTTCTATAACACTCATTTAAGCTATGAAGATCAGAAATTGCGCAAACAGCAGATGGAAACCTTAATGAAAGCCATGGACAGCGATACTTGCAAATATGTAATTGCAGTTGGTGATTTTAATGCCGATCAGTCCACAAAAGAATTTGATGCATTTAAAGAAAAATATCATATTGCCAATGGTTTAGATGGCAAATGGTTAGATACGTATAATGGCGTTGATGATACTATGAAAGTAAACAGTGTCGACAACATCATTGTGTCAAAAAACATCACGATCAAAGAAGTTAAAATGATTCCTTCTAAATTGTCTGACCACAATCCTCTAGTAGCTACATTAGAGCTAGGAGAATAGTTTCATAACATTACCCTTCATTTCCTATTATGAGAACTGTTAAGCGTTACAGTTCTCTTTTTATGATTATCAATTTACATCTTTAACATAAATGATATTCGAATATTCAGAATCATTAGGAGTCAATCTGTCACTAAAAAAAGCCTTCTATCTCAATTCACTTGTATAGGATATCTAAATTATCGTAGGGATAAGCGATACCTCTAAATTATCATAGGGTTTCGTAAAAGGTTGGCTCTAAATT
>NZ_CAXUBY010000048.1:0-20956 GCF_964249515.1 Eubacterium sp. 3_1_31 | reverse complement strand
TTTCAGAACAAAGCATAGAAAAAAGAGGTGTAACCTCATAGACTTGTCAATTCAGTCTATTTCGTTACAGCCTCTTTTCTCATGCAATGATTTGAATCTTTACATCATAGGTATGTGAAGATTGTTTGATATGTAGGATATAGTTGCCGGTTTTATCTGTGTTGACTTGGGACATGTCCATTTCTACTTTTTTGGGATTGGTGATGCCTTTTACATAATAAGTTGCTTTCTTTGGCAAGACTTCACCTTTATGAAAGGTAAAAACTTTTTGGCGGGCAGCCAAAGCTTTCCCATTGGCACCTACACCAATCATATAGATTAGTAACAATAGGACAACACCAACGCCTATATAAAACCAAGTCTGTTTTCTTTTCATCTTTATCACCATGCCTATTGTATCGCAAATAAGGGTAAAATACTATGATGAAATCGATGAAGCAAAAGAAATATGATGAAAGTAGAAAATAAAAACGATGATAGGAATCATCGCTTATCGTTCTTAATGGAGCGGGTGATGAGAATCGAACTCACGTAGTCAGCTTGGAAGGCTGAAGTTCTACCATTGAACTACACCCGCATCTTGATTGCGTTAATAATATACAATATTTTTGTGAATTTGACAATACCTTTTTGTAAAAAAGAACCATCTATATTCGCAAAAGAAAAAGCCATCAGGATAGATGGCTTTGAAAGGAAGCATTGTTTTATTGATGTGGTACAATATCGATGATACGATCAGCTAAGACTGAGAATGGCATGGTTTGTAACCATACTTTGCCCGGACCTTTACAGGTTGCCAAGAAGAAACCTTCACCACTTAAAAACTTATTTTTTAAACCTTTTACTGTTGTGATATCAAAATCTACATGCTCTTCAAACATCGCGATATAGCCTTGATCGATCTTTAACAGCTGTCCTGGTTGTAACTCTTTCTCCACAATATCGCCATCAATTTCTAAGAAGGCGGTTCCCGGTCCTATCAGTTTTTGTAGGATAAAACCTTCTCCGCCAAAGAAACCGGCTCCTAAACGTTTACGGAAGAATGGTTGCAAGGTGACACTGTCTTCCGCAGCTAGAAAGGCTGTTTTCTGAATGATGATGCATTCTCCATCACATAAGGTAATGGGTAAGATCTTACCGGGGAAACTAGAGCCAAAGGCAATTTCACTATTATCGTTGCCGGCAGTATAGGTTGTTAAGAAAATGGATTCACCAGCCATAGCTCGGCCTAATCCTTTTAGTAAACCACCACGTGTATTCGCATACATTTCAAATCCATCATCCATCCAGCACATGCCACCGGATTCGGTAAATACTTTTTCATCTTTTTGTAAATGACAAACAACAACCGGTAATTGCCCGCCTTTGATTTCATATTCCATTTTAAAAGCCTCCTTTTTTTTCATTATAACAAAGAATCAAACATATGAAAATGACTTCTTTACGAGTTGTATCTCCTTGCGTTACAATAAAGGAAAAGGAAGGTAACGTCTATGAAAAATATCGGTATCATGGGATTAGGAAAGATTTCACATCGTGTTGCAAAGGGGATTGCCTATGCACACAATGCACAGCTATATGCGGTAGCATCGCGAAATATCGCACACGCTCAAGATTTTCAAAAACAACATCCTTGCCCCAAAGCCTATGGGAGCTATGAGGAATTGCTGCATGATCCTCAGGTAGATATGGTGTATATCTGTACCCCTAATTATTTGCATTATACACATATCATGGCATGCTTACAGCATCATAAGCATGTAGTATGTGAAAAACCATTTGTTGCTAATCATGAGCAAGTAGTGGAGTGTTTTACCTTTGCGAAAAAACAAGGATGTTTTTTAATGGAGGCAGAAAAAACGATTTTTACTCCTTTAAATCAGACCATTCAACAAATGATACAGGATGGAGCAATCGGGCAATTGCGCTATATTGAGGCAAGTTATGGTTATGATCTTGGTAAGGAAAATATGCCGGATGATTTTTGGGGCTATCGTCAAGAGGATGGGGGCTGTAGTTATGATGTCGGTGTATACCCATTGGTTTATGCAAACTTTTTTGCCAATAGCAGGCTTGTATCCTGCAAAGATATGGTCCATCTTACGCAAAAAGGGTATGATGATTTTATGCAATGCTTATTACAATATGAAAATGGCATCATGGCTAGTATTCGCAGCTGTTGGAATATGACAGTTGAAAATAAGGGGTTTTTATATGGAGATAACGGCTATATCGTTTGTGAGAATTTTTGGAAGAACACCGAGGCACTTCTTGTGAAAGAGGATGGGCAAGAGAAGATTCAAGTTTGTATGGAGAGTGATTTTACACCGGAAATCGAACATGCTGTAGATTGCATGGAACAAGGACTATTGGAAAGTCCGCTAATGTCACAGGCAGCCAGTATGGAGGTCATGCGGGTATTGGATCAGATCAAAGGAAGAACCTGTGTAGGAGTGAAATAAAAATAGATTGAATAATGAAAGAAATGATAGTAAAATTAAACATATGAAAATTGGAGGAGCGTTTATGAAAATAGAAACAAAATGCTTACATGCAGGGTATGAACCAAAGAATGGGGAACCACGTGTATTGCCCATTTATCAAAGTACGACATATAAATATGATTCAACTGATTTTGTAGGACAATTATTTGATCTAACAGCAGAAGGGCATATGTATTCACGTATTTCCAATCCTACTGTAGATGCAGTAGAAAAAAAGATTGCCGCATTGGAAGGCGGTATCGGTGCACTATGTACAACAAGTGGACAGAGTGCTTCTTTCATAGCTTTGATGAATTTGTTGGAAAGCGGAGATCATGTGATTTCTTCTTCAACGATTTATGGCGGAACGGTGAATTTATTTGCCATTACTTTGAAGAAGTTTGGCATTGAAGTTACCTTTGTTGACCCGGATGCACAGCCAGCCGAAATTGAAGCTGCTTTTCGTCCGAATACCAAGGCCGTTTTTGGTGAGATCATGGCGAATCCGGCCATGAATGTGTTGGACATTGAAAAGTTTGCCAAACTAGCACATGCCCATGATGTACCTTTATTAATTGATAATACATTTGCTACACCGATTTTGTGCCGTCCATTTGCATGGGGTGCCGATATCGTAATCCATTCAACGACAAAATATATGGATGGACATGCCTTGCAGGTAGGCGGTGTGATCGTAGATAGTGGGAACTTTCCTTGGGATAATGGAAAATTTCCTGGCTTAAGCACACCGGATGAATCTTATCATGGTATTGTTTATACCGAAAGCTTTGGTAAGGCTGCTTATATTACCAAAGCACGCGTACAGCTGATGCGTGATTTAGGTTGCTATCCAGCTGCCCATTCTGCTTTCCTATTAAACCTAGGCTTAGAAACACTGGCTTTGCGCATGGAGCGTCATTGTGCAAATGCCCAGAAAGTGGCTGCATATTTAGAAAGTCAGGAAGCTGTTGAATTTGTAAACTATCCAGGCTTAAAAAGTTCTAAATACTATACTTTGGCACAGAAATATCTGCCAAATGGCTGTTGTGGAGTTATTTCCTTTTCCATTAAAGGGGGAAGGGAGCGCGCCGCTGCCTTTATCGATCATTTACAACTCGCTTCTTTGGAAGTCCATGTAGCCGATATTCGTACCTGTGTCTTGCATCCGGCAAGCTCAACACATCGTCAGTTAAGTGATGAACAGTTGGTAAATTGCGGTATTACCCCAGGCTTGATACGTTTATCATGCGGTATTGAAAATGTGGAAGATATCTTAGATGATCTGAAACAAGCCTTTGCGCAAATTTAGGGTGATTTGGTATGCCAATTAATATACTAAATGGATTGCCTGCTAAGGAGATTTTGGAAAGTGAAAAAATCTTTGCCTTAGAAGAGGATGTTGCCCGAAAACAAGATATTCGTCCATTGCGCATTGCTATTTTAAATCTGATGCCGAAAAAGATTGAAACAGAAACGCAGATCTTGCGTTTGATCAGTAAATCACCTTTACAGGTAGATATTGACTTTATGAAGGTCAGCAACCATGTTTCTAAGAATACCAGTGCCGATCATTTATTGAAATTTTATGATGATTTTTCCATGTTGAAGGAGAACCATTACGATGGTCTTATTATTACCGGAGCACCGGTAGAACATTTAGAATATGAAGATGTGGATTATTGGCAAGAGCTTTGTACGATCATGGAATGGAGCAAATCCCATGTTTATTCCACCGTGCATATCTGTTGGGGTGCGCAGGCAGGCTTATATTATCATTATGGGATCCAAAAGCATTTACTTCCACATAAAGTATTTGGTATCTTCCCGCAGCTCTTGTGTGATGAATATAACTTTTTGACCAATGGCTTTGATGAGGTACATATGACACCGCATTCTCGCCATACAGCGATTGATGAAGAAGCTTTAGCAGAGGTCAAGGAACTGGAAGTTTTATCACGCTCTAATACAACAGGCTCTAATATTATTGCTACACGTGATTTTCGCCGTATCTTCATTATGGGGCATTTAGAATATGGAAAGGATACCTTAGCACAGGAGTATTTCCGTGATCTGAACCAGGGCAAAGAAATTCAGATTCCATATAATTATTTTCCTGAAGATGATCCTAGCAAAGAGCCGCTTTTTAAATGGCGTGCCCATGCCAATTTGCTTTATCGCAACTGGCTGAATTATGTATACCAAATGACACCATTTGACCTAAAGGAATTGACAACAGGATGAAATAGTCCTGTTTTCTTTTAAAATTTCATAGTATAATGATAAAAAAAGTAGGAGGTATTTTCACATGGAATATAGAGAGATGAAACATGGATATACACCATCTTTATTAGGATTTGGCTGTATGCGTTTTCCAACGAACAAGGATGGCAGCATTGATGAGAAACAAGCAACGAAAATGTTGGATACAGCCATTGCCCATGGAGTGACGTATATTGATACGGCTTTTCCTTACCATCATGGTGATAGTGAACCTTTTGTGGGCAGGGTGCTGAAAAAATATCCACGTGATAGTTTTTACCTGACAACCAAACTTCCTTTATGGGATCTTACTTCTTTAGATGATGCAAAGGTAATGTTTGAGAAACAGCTTGCGCGTTTAGATGTAGACTATGTTGATTTTTATTTGTTACATGCCTTAGACAAAGCAAAATGGGAAAAGGCAAAACAATTAGGTATTGTGAGCTATTGTGAGGAATTAAAGCAAGCAGGAAAGATTCGCAATTTTGGTTTTTCTTTTCATGATAGTTATGAGGTCTTTGAAGAAATTCTAACTTATCGTGCTTGGGATTTTTGTCAGATTCAATATAATTATGTAGATACAGATGTACAGGCCGGAGATCGTGGCTATGCTTTAGCTGAGCAGCTAGGGATTCCAATGGTCATTATGGAACCAATCAAGGGTGGTTCATTATCTTATTTGCCAGAAGATATCGCTGCCGAAATGAAGGCATACGCTCCAGAAAAAAGCATTTCTTCTTGGGCATTGCGTTGGGTTGCCAGCAAACCAAATGTGAAGGTTGTCTTAAGTGGCATGTCTAGCATGGAACAGGTCTTGGATAATCTTTCCACCTTCGAGCAATTCACACCATTGCAAGAGGAAGAACGTCAGTTGGTTGAAAGAGCAGCGAAGAAGATCAAAGAGCGTACCCGCAATGGCTGTACCGGATGTAGTTATTGTATGCCTTGCCCTTTCGGTGTAGATATTCCTAAAAATTTCAAATTGTGGAATGAGTATGCTAAATATGCCTTTGCACAAAAAACCAAAGATGCGTATACTAGTATGAAGGAAGAAGAAAAAGCTAGTCATTGTCAACAATGTGGAAAGTGTGAAACGCTATGTCCGCAAGCCTTAACTATTCGTAAGGATCTAAAATGTTTAGATGAGGAATTAACTAATTTATAAACCGATAAGATATTTGCAAACATCTCTTGCAGATATCTTTTTTATTATATACGAATTCTCTATGTTTTTGTCTTAAGTTATACAACCTAGCTGCATTTGTACATATCTTATTCTATGTCTAGGTATTTGCCATCAGCTATTTTTACCAGGTTCAATATACTAACATAGGAGGTGTTTAAGGATGACATTACAGGAGGTGCCTTTGCTTACACAGGTGGAAATCATAGCATTACATCATGAGGCACATATGAAACGCCGGCTGATGGATCTGGGCTTTGTTGTGGGTAATATCGTAGAACCTATTCTTTCCTCACCCTCCAAAGGTATGCGGGCATATATTGTAAAAGGTGGTAAGATTGCTTTGCGTGCGAGCGATGAAAAGAACATCGAAGTTCGCGAAAAGGGGGAGTTTCGTGCTGTTTGAGAAATTAATGCAGATGAATGAGGAAATTAATGAATTATATGAAAAAGAAACAAAGGGCTATACAATTGCCTTGTTGGGAAATCCAAATGTCGGAAAAAGTACAGTGTTTAATGGTTTGACAGGCATGAAACAGCATACGGGGAATTGGCCTGGTAAAACTGTTGAACTGGCTAGTGGCACTTTTACACATCATGATCGCATTCATGAAATGATCGATCTTCCTGGCACTTATTCACTTTTAGCACATTCTAGTGAGGAAGAGGTAGCACGCAATTTCGTTTGTTTTGAGAAATGTGATGTCTGTCTGGTCGTTTGTGATGCGACGATGTTAGAACGCAATATGAATTTAGTCTTACAAACCATGGAAATTACGAATCGTGTTGTAGTAATTGTTAATTTGATGGATGAAGCCGAAAAGAAACACATCCATCTGGATCTTGATAAATTAGCTAACTTATTACAGGTTGAAGTCGTTGGCATGAGTGCTCGTAATGGAAAAGGATTTCGCAGCTTAAAGGAAGCCATTGAAAAAACAGCTCAAAAACCACTGCGTGAGTGGTGTGTACTGTCTTATGATGCACAATTGCAACAGGCAATCGAAAGACTGGCACAGACTATTCATGCGCCTGGATGGAATCATCATTTTCTGGCATTAAAATTACTTGATCCGCAAGTAGAGGACGAAAAATTTTATGCCGTCTTGACGAATAAAGAGGAAGTTCAGACTATGGTCAGACAGGAACAGGAACATCTAAAAAGAAGTGGCTGCTATGAACAATTTGAGGATATCATAGTGAATGCCTTACAAAAAAAAGCGAAGATGATCTGTGATCAGTGTGTCAAGATTGAGGATGGATCCTATTTAGAAAAGGATATGCGTATGGATCGTATCGTTACGCATAAGGTGTGGGGCTTTTTGTGTATGATCGTGTTATTGGCATTGATTTTTTGGATCACAATTGCCGGTGCCAATGTTCCAAGTGCTTATCTAAGTGCCTTCTTTGTTCAATTGGAAGCATGGCTACATCAGGCTTGTGAGCAGCTGCATGTGGCAAAACTGCTAGAAGGTTTATTCGTGGATGGTATGGTAAAGACAGCAGGATGGGTCATTGCCGTCATGTTGCCACCTATGGCTATTTTCTTTCCCTTATTCACCTTATTAGAAGACTTTGGCTATCTTCCGCGTATTGCCTTTAATCTGGATGGCTTTTTTCAAAAGGCTTGTACGTGTGGAAAACAGGCATTGACTATGGCAATGGGCTTTGGGTGTAATGCAGTTGGGGTTAGCGGTGCTCGCATCATTGATAGCCCTAGAGAGCGTTTGATTGCTATTTTGACGAATGTCTTTGTGCCGTGCAATGGACGTTTTCCTACGCTTATCAGTATTATCACCATGTTTTTTGCCGGTATGTTTGCAGCACCGTGGAATGGTTTATTTGCTACGCTCCTGCTGACTCTTGTCATCTTGTTTGGTATCTTTTTGACTTTTTTGGTATCAAAAGTCTTATCGAAAACCTTATTAAAGGGTATACCTTCTAGTTTTTCTCTGGAACTACCGCCATATCGCCGCCCACAGTTTGGTAAGGTCATCCTTCGTTCTATCTTTGATCGTACTTTATTTGTTTTGGGAAGGGCCATCAGTGTGGCGTTACCAGCCGGCATCATCATTTGGTTGTTCGCCAACGTGGAGGTGCAGGGAATTACGATCTTAGCATATGTCTCCGGTTTTCTAGATCCATTTGCGAAACTGATGGGATTGGATGGGGTAATTCTATTAGCGTTCTTATTAGGATTTCCAGCAAATGAGATTGTCGTACCTATTATGATCATGGCTTATATGGCAAGTGGTTCTATGAATGATCTAAGTAATCTGACCTTACTTAAGAGTTTATTTGTTGATCATGGTTGGACATGGATCACTGCCATTTGTACGCTGCTGTTCTCCCTTGTGCATTTTCCATGTGCTACCACATTATTGACTATTCATAAAGAAACGCAAAGCTGGAAATGGACATGGCTGGCATTTCTGATTCCTACAATATTAGGAATCCTGTTGTGTATGAGTGTGAATGCTGTTGCACATCTGATTCTTCTGATTTTCCCCTTGTAATTTCAGCATAAGTTCTTTATAATAATAAAGAATACGTTGATGAGGACTAGTAGTAAAATGCCTTCACCCAGAGAGAAAAGACACCAGCTGAAAGTCTTTTTGTGAAAAGCCTTTATGAATTCACCTAGGAGTGGGAGTAATGATCCCCCGTATCACACAGCGGTTATCTGTGTATTGTAAGTAAGTGTGTCGCAAGATGAAACAGGATGGTACCGCCCATACGCATGGGTTCCTGTAGCTTGCGGCTTTTTTTATAAGCAGAAAGGAATGAAAGTATGGAAAAGCTTACAAGTATCAAAGAAGAAGGCCTTGCTAAGATTGCAGCCTGTGAAAGTTTGCATGATCTGCAAGAATTACGTGTATTGTATCTTGGTAAAAAAGGTCCGATTCAGGAAGTTATGAAATCAATGAAAGATCTTCCTAAGGAAGAACGCCCTGCCTTTGGCCAACAGGTCAATGAGGTCAAAACAATGTTTGCGGATGCGATAGAAGAACGCAAGCAGGTGTTGGAAATCAAAGAAATGGAAGAAAAGATTGAAAAGGAAAAAATTGATATCACTTTAGATGGTCAAAAGCCGAACCTGGGCAATTTACATCCTTTGATGCTCATCCAGCAGGAAATTGAAGATTTGTTTATTGGTTTAGGCTATACGGTAGCTGAAGGTCCGGAAGTAGAAGAAGACTTCTATAACTTTGAACGTGCCAATATACCAAAGGATCACCCTGCCAGAGATATGCAGGATACCTTCTACATCAATGAAGAAGAATTGCTACGTACCCACACGACTGCCGTACAAATGCGCCAATTGGAATACTATGCAAAACAAAATTGCCATCTGCCAATCAAGGTCATCTGCCCAGGTAAGGTCTATCGCCGTGATGATGATGATGCAACGCATTCTCATCAGTTTATGCAGTGTGAAGGTTTGGTTGTCGCAGAAGGCATCACCTTATCTGATTTAAAGGGAACCTTGGAATTCTTAGCACAGAAAATGTTCGGTGAAAGCCGTACGATTCGTTTCCGTCCAAGCTATTTCCAGTTTACAGAACCTAGCGTGGAAGTTGATGTTAGTTGTCATGTATGTGGAGGCAAGGGCTGCCCGGTTTGTAAAGGAACCGGTTGGATTGAAATCTTAGGTGCCGGCATGGTGCATCCAAATGTGCTACGTATGGCTGGGTATGATCCTGAGAAATGCAGCGGTTTTGCGTTTGGTGTCGGTATTGAACGTGTAGCTA
Source organism: Eubacterium sp. 3_1_31 (assembly GCF_964249515.1). NCBI lineage: Bacteria > Bacillati > Bacillota > Clostridia > Eubacteriales > Eubacteriaceae > Eubacterium > Eubacterium sp. 3_1_31. The sequence goes on along the minus strand of NZ_CAXUBY010000048.1, from coordinate 11,279 downwards.
TGCTGAAATATGGCATTACGGATATACGTAATTTCTATACAAATGATCTTCGCTTCTTGAAGACATTTAATCGTTTCGAGTAGGAGGATGTTGGCATGATAATAAGTAAAAAATGGTTAGGACAGTACATGGATCTGTCCGATATTACGATAGAAGAAATGGCCGAACGCATTACCGATGCTGGCTTGGAAGTTGAAGGCGTTGCGCATATGTCAAGTGGCAGTAAATTGGTGATTGGTAAGGTATTGAGCTGTGAAGCACATCCAGATAGTGACCATTTGCATGTTTGTCAGGTGGATCTAGGGGATACAAGTGAGCAAATTGTTTGTGGGGCACCAAATGTTGCCGCTGGACAAAAGGTCATCGTTGCTCGTGTTGGGGCAAAGTTACCTGATGGTGAAATCAAAGCCGGTATGATTCGCGGACAAGCCTCTAATGGCATGATCTGTTCTTTATTGGAGCTTGGTGTTGATGCACATATGCTGAGTGAAGAAAGTAAAAACGGAATTGAGGTCTTGGATGAAGATGCACCTGTTGGCAATGAAGATCCATTAGGATATCTAGGCTTGGATGATGCCATTTTGGATGTTGGATTAACACCAAATCGTAACGATTGTATGGCTGCTTGGTCTATGGCTTTGGAAACCGGGGCTATCTTACATAAAGAAGTGACATTGCCCTATGAAGAAGGCAGTGCTAATATAGGAACACCTACGAAATTAAAAGTTTCCAGTGAAACAGAAAAATGTCCATTATTCTTAGGGAAGGTTATCAATCATGTGACTATCAAACCTTCACCAAAATGGATGAAAGAGCTGTTAATGGCAGCCGGTATGAAATCGATCAATAACGTGGTAGATATTTCCAATATCGTCATGTTAGAAACTGGACAGCCTTTGCATTTCTATGATATCAATGCGATTCCGGCTCAGGAAATCACGGTAAAAGATCATCAAGCATGCACATATACCGCGTTAGATGGTGTTGATTATGCTTTAACTGATGATGATATCGTAATTACCACCGAAGGAAAACCAATTGGTATTGCTGGTATTATGGGCGGTGATGATTCTAAGATTGAAGATACAACAAGTGGAATTATCATTGAAGCAGCCATCTTCCATCATGTGGCAATCCGTAATACGGCACGCCGTTTGAATCTGAATACCGATGCCAGTGTGCGTTACCAAAAAGGCATTGAACCGATGGCAACCTTCAAGGCAATGGATCGAGCAGTTGCTTTATTACGTGAATATGCAGATGCGGATGGTATTGAAGAAACTGTTCAGTATGGGGATAATCACTATACACCGGTTGCCTTTGATGTGAATCTGGACAGCATCAACAAACTGCTAGGTACAACCTTTGCCGAAGCAGAAGTTATGCAAGTATTAGAGGATTTGCACTTTGCTCCTAGCAAACAAGGGGAAAACATTCATGTCTGCATTCCTAGCTATCGTACCGATATCAGTATGGAAGCAGATATTGCAGAAGAAATCATTCGTATTTTAGGGTATGATCGTTTGCCTAGTACTTTGCCATATATGCCAGCAACTTTAGGGGCTTTAGATAATCGTCAAAGAATGCGTAGAAGAGTACGCGATATTTTAAGTAATCTTGGTTATAATGAGGCTGTCAGCTATTCTTTGGTAAGTAAAAAACATATCGAAGATGCTATCCTTCCATGCAGTCAGGATATCGTAGAAATGGCATCACCAATGAGTGAAGATCGCCGTTATGTACGAAACAGCTTACTGCCATCCTTGTTGGGATGTATTGCTTATAATCAGGCAAGAAATCAGCATGATGTAGCATTGTTTGAAATCAGTAATGTGTATGGCAATCATCATGTAGAAGAACGCTTAGCTGTTGCGGCAAGTGGTGCTTTGCAGAAAAACCGTTGGCAGAAATTCAGTGTGGATGTTGATTTCTACACGTTAAAAGGATTGGCTGAAAGCATGCTGGAAGCATTAGGCTTTAGTAATAATCGTATTCGTGTTCAAGAAAATAAATTAGATACGAAACATTTCCACCCATATCGCAGTGCAGAGTTATATTTGGGTAAAGAATTACTGGGTATTTTTGGAGAAATTCATCCGGCAATGGCAAAAGAATATGCGATTGATGATGTGTATGGCATGGAATTAAATCTTGAAGTGCTGTTAAACAATAAAGCAAGTAAGGTTAAATTTATCGAAGTCAGCAAATATCCTAGTGTATCACGCGATTTGGCATTGGTTGTTAAAGAAGATGTAAAGGTTGCGGATATCTTAAACAGCATTCGTAAAAATGGTAAATTGGGTAAAGAAAACATCATTCAAAACGTAGAAGTCTTTGATGTTTATACCGGTGAACATGTAGAAGAAGGACATAAATCAATAGCATTGTCCATCAACTTCCAGTCAAATGAGCGTACCTTAAAGGATAAGGAAATCAATGAAATCTTTGATAAAATCCTGGAAACTTTGAAACATGATGTTGATGCCCAATTACGCGCATAGACAAAAAAGTATTAGAATCAAAGCGTAGATACAGTAAAAAGATCAGGCAAAACACTGCCTGATTTTTTCTTTTTGTATGTATGTTTCACTGTAAATGAATTCATAGTATGTAAGAGGATTAGTAAATGCATGGAAAAGGAATTAGTATCATTATAAATCATTTTTTTCGATTCTCAGCAATTGCAATCTTCTCCTTATTGCATGAAATAGGGATGCTTTAATATATTTGTGCAGGCGCTGGCTTTACGATAAACTATGCCAGCTAGACATCCTTCTGTGATATGATTCTTATAGTAACTTCCATAAATTTATGATTTCGTACTATTTTATGTATGTTTCATAATTATCTGTTGAATTTAGCGTAAACAAAAGACTAGTACATAGCTGAAATATGCTTACATCAGATAGTCGCTAAGGAGAAGTTTATCATAATAAGGTTTATCTTCAGCTTTTTCAATGCATTTCAATAGTTTTTTTTGTAGGAGAAATTGAATGCGTGCATGTAAAAAAGTATCATGAATTCCAACAGCTTCTTTGCTAAGAAGCTTTCCTATTACAAAGGCTTCAACAACCGGTTTATGAAATTTAGCAAAAGTTTTTATGATGAGGAAATCATAAAAAGTAAGTGGAACAGTAAGTAAGTTATTATTGATGATGGCACGTAAACTACCATTTTCCTCTTGCAATGTATGCCAGCATTGTGCATAATACTGAATCAGCGATGGGGGAGCAACTTGTTGAAGGGGAAGGTAAGAGAAGAAGGCTTCTGGGGCAACTTCACTCCAAAGATGGTTCACATTAACATGATCTCCATCATGATATTCCCAATCAGGTAGTTTCAGAAGATATACAGTATTTGAAAACTGCCATTGCTGTAATAGATGACAAAACCAATAAAATCCACAAATATCATCCGGTGTTTGGCTGTACCAGATACGGATTGTTTCTTTTTCTTGTAAGCGTTTCTTTAACATCGTCATTTGCTGCTTGGTTTGTTCTATGCAATCCTTAGCCATTTGTGTTCCACTAGGAAGATCTTTTGGTAAATCATGATAAAGCTGCTGCAGTATATCTTGACGTTGGGAAAAGAACAGCTCTTCAGAAATCTTTCCAACACTTAACATAAGGGAAAAACAAAACACATTTTCCCCTACATATGCTTGAAAAGAAGGTGGGATTTCTGTTGGCAAGGTGGTTTGTGAAGAAGATTGCTGATTGTGCAAAAGGGCATGAGCCATTTTTAAACCGCCACCGGCACTTTCTGTAAATGTGATTTCAATCATGAAAGAACCTCCTTTTAGAAGTGATGTTTGTAAAAAGGTGCATGTTAATTTTCATGCACCAAACGAAAGATCAAAATTTGTGGTCTGGCAAACAAACGCATATCCATATTAACAGTCCCCAAACCATTGGAAACATAGAGCTTAGTTTCATTGATGCTATATTTACCATGTGAATATGTATCAGCACCTTCACTTTTCTGTAAAGCTCCTATCAATGGCAAATAAATTTGACCACCGAGAGAATGACCACTGAGGATGATATCTAAATACTTTGTGTTAATTTCATTATTATTAATGATATCAGGACAATGCGTTACCATAATATTAAATTCATCAGAACTAATGTTATCAAAAGGCTTGGATACATTTGGGTTGCCATTGATCATGGAATCTAAGCCAATGAGTGTAATGCTATCTTTACTGCCGTTGCGAATTTGCAATTTCTTATTGGTGATAATTTCAAAATCACTGTTATAAAGAATAGTAGTGACTTTTTGCTTGGCTTCTTTGCTTACTAGATCTTCATCTCCTAATACAGCAAATTTACCTAATGGAGCTTTAATATTTTGTAACAGGGAAGTAATTTCACGCACGGTTTGTGAATCGGGTTTTTGTTCTTCAAAGGAAGTAAAGACATCGCCGCCAAAGATAACAATGTCAGCCCCTGCGGTTTCTAAGGTTTCCATCATGGTAGAAAGTCTTTCTTTTTTCATAAACCCATGATATTTGATATCGCTTATAAAAGCGATTTTAATATCATTCATTGAAGTGGGGACTTTTGTACTACTGATTGTTTCATTTACAAGCTTCACATGATCTACAGAATAGTAGATAGAATAAAAGAAAACACCTGCAATTAGAAGGGCAAAAAGTAATAATACAGAAACAATTTTTACTAGTTTTTTCACCATGCTGTTTACACCTCATATTCTCATTTATTTTACCATAAAGAAGAGGATAAGAAAATAAAAACCGAAGGTTTCCTTCGGTTAAGATGGTTCATGTGTTGTTGGTTTTCGTGGCGTTTTTCGTTGATTGACGCGTGTGGCTCTAGCTTGTGCCATGGCTGCCATAGCCGCTTTTGAATTAATGATAACAGGAATAACGATAGGATTACGATGTGTCTTATTGTATAAGAACGGTTCCAAAGTAGAACGCACGCAATTCTTTAAATCAGAAAAGGTTGTACGCTGTTTCATTTTTTCCTTCAATGCATCGTATACAATCATTTCTGCTTCTTTCAATAAGCCCTGACTATCTTTAATAAAGACAAATCCACGAGATACAATAACAGGTTTGCATAACACTTTATTTTCTTTTGAATCAATCGCTATGATAGCTGCAACTAATCCATTATCCGCCAAAATCTTACGATCTTTTAAAACGGCAGTAGATACACCGCTGATATCATTACCATCAACATAAATATCATCAGCCGCAATACGGAAGCTGCTTTCGTATACATGGTGATTACGCAAAATCAATACATCCCCATTTGCACAAGTAAAGATATTTTCTTCAGGAATACCAGTCTCCATAGCTGTTTCTTTGTGCTGTTTCAACATTTTATATTCCCCATGGACAGGCATGAAGTATTTCGGCTTAATCAACTGCAGCATCAATTTCTGCTCTTCCTGTGAGGCATGGCCGGTCGTATGCAAATTACCTAAAATTGATTTTGTCAGGACATTTGCCCCGGCTTTAAATAATTTGTTAACAACCTGATTGACACTAGCTCCGTTACCAGGTATCGGAGAAGAAGAGAAAATTACGGTATCACCAGGAATCAGTTTGATGAAACGATGTGTTCCATTCGCAATACGAGACAATGCCGCAAGTGGTTCTCCTTGGCTGCCGGTACATACGATACATGTCTTTGATGCTGGTGTATGAGAAAGCTGTTCCGGTTTTAAGAAGTGTTCTTCACCAACCTTGATCTTACCCATTTTACGTCCAATGGTTACAACATTCTCCATGCTACGTCCAAAGATAATGACCTTACGTCCACAAGCAACAGCCGCTTCTAAGATTTGCGAAACGCGATAGACATTACTAGCAAAGGTTGCTACAATTAAACGTCCATCCGTTTTTTTCATGGTATCTAAAATTTCTGCTGCCACTTTCTTTTCAGAAATGGAAAAATCCGCTACACCAGAGTTGGTAGAATCACTCATTAATAAGTCTACGCCAATCTGTCCCATATAAGCCATGACCTGATAATCAGCATTGCTGCCAACCGGTGTCAAGTCAAATTTAAAGTCACCAGTTTCAACGATACGCCCATTTGGCGTATTAATCAAAATACCCAAAGAATCAGGTATCGAATGTGTCGTGTTGAAGAAACCACATGTGAAATGTTGCATCTTGACCGAACTACGATCATTGATTTCTACGATTTTAACGCCTCTTAGCATTTTACGTTCTTCTAATTTTTTATTGATTAACGCTACCGCAAAAGCCGGTGCGTAAATAGCTTCGATATCAACACTTTTTAAAAGGAAGGGAATTCCTCCAATATGATCCTCATGACCATGCGTGATAATTAATATTTTACGTTTACGATTATTCTTCACCAGATAGTTATAATCTGGAATGACATAATCGACACCGAGAAGATCGTCCTCAGGAAAACGAACACCAGAGTCAATGATTAAGATTTCATTCTCGTGTTCAAAGCAGTACATATTTTTTCCGACTTCGCCTAATCCGCCCATTGCATAAATTAGCGTATCGCCTCGTTCGGTATTTATTTTATTATAACTGTCTTTATTCGTTGTATCCTGACTGATTCTCGGTGCACGATTTTTATTTGTTGTATGATGATTTATCATAATAACTCCTTTCTTACTATATTTGATATGCACCCTATATCTTTTTCTATTATAACATAAATCAGCGAAAATAATCAGCTTCTGTATCTTTTTTTCATTTAACTACCTGTTTTGGGCATAAAAAATGCTCTTAATGAGCATTTATTCAATAACCTTAGCGTCTGGAATTTCCTGCCAAGGATTCGTAACATTGATATGATCATAAAACAAAGTACCATTGAAATGATCCATTTCATGTTGTAATACAATGGCGAGATAACCGCTAGCTGAAATTACGATTTCTTCATTACGTAATAAATCAAAGCCTTTGACCTTAATGCGGGCAGCTCGAGGAACGATGCCTTCATGTTCTTCTTCTACAGATAAACAGCCTTCACCGTTTTTCAGATATGCTTTTTGAATTGATTCAGAAATAATCTTAGGATTTGCTAAAGCAAATTCATAATCTTCTTCTTCATCTTTAGGAACAACAACAGCAAGCATTTTTTTAGGAATTCCTAATTGAATCGCCGCTATGCCGACGGCTGGGCGTAGGTTCTGCTTTTCTGCCAGTTCACTGTCTTGTGAGTCACGAACATATTGCAACATGTCCATTAACAATTCTTTATCTTCTTCATGCATCGGAATTGGTACGGTGACGCTTTTTTCTCTAACGATAGGATCACTATCCTTAACGATGTTATCATAATTAAAGCTCATATACAGACTCCTTTTCTTTCGTTCTTTATTTTATACGCTTTTCTTTCAGAATGGAAGAGTTTTGCTAAATAAATATTAAAAAATGATATAGAATATGATATCATTAAGAGTACATGAAAGAAAGGAGAATGTCACTTGCGGATAAAAAATATAATTGTATCTTTAAAGATGCCAAAGAAATTTGATGTGGCGCTGCAGGCAGCTGTGTTGATCCTAATTGCTTTTGGTACTTTAATGATCATTTCAACGAATGCCGGAAAGGCCGGTGGCTTACTGGTTCTGGTGAAAGTTATCCTCAAACAGATGGCTTTTGTGGTATTCTCATATGTCTTAATGACTTTTTTTGCTAATAACTTTACGATGACAAGGGCAAAGAAGCTTTATCTTTATGCTGGTTTAATACTATTAGGCTTATTGGCATTTACTTTAGTATCAAAAGAAACGTTTGGTTCTAAAGCATGGATTCAAATTCCGATTCCTGGAATGGAGGTCACTTTGCAGCCTTCGGAATTTGCTAAAATCTTCATGGTGGTTATCATGGCTGTGTATGTAGAATTGGCAGGTCGCAAAAACTATGATTTTTGGACAATTGTGCGCATTCCAGTCATATTCTTTATTGTTTTCTTTGTGATAATTTTATTTCAGCGCGATTTAGGTACGATGTTGGTATTGACGATGATCACGATAATCTGCTTTTTAATACCTTCCCATCGCAGCTTAAGAAAAGCACAGCGTACGGTAAAACTGTTACTCATAGTTGGCACAGTATGTACATTGTTCCTTATGAGTGAAACCGGAAGTACGATGGTAGCAAAACTGCCTGTTTTTAAACATGTAAGTAGTCGTGTGGATATCGCCATCGATCCTTTCCAACATCCGCATGGTGTAGGGTATCAATTGATTAATGGCTTATATGGTTTCGCCAGAGGCGGTATCACAGGTGTAGATTTTGGTAGCTCTATTCAAAAATATGGATATCTTACACAGTCCGATAATGATTTCATCCTCTCTATCGTTGTAGAAGAATTAGGCGTGTTTGGATTAGGTATCGTAGTAATCGGCTACTTGCTTATTTTACAACGCTTATTCTATTATGCTTTTCATACGCAAAGTGAAGGCTATAAAATTATTTTGATTGGTACCGGCATGTATATTTTTGTACATTTTGTTTTGAATGTCGGTGGTGTCAGCGGATTGATACCGTTGACTGGTGTACCATTATTGTTTATATCCAGTGGCGGTAGTTCTTTGATGTCTATCATGAGTGCCATAGGAATATCTCAGGGGGTCATCTCACGCATTCGACGTCAGGGCAGTGTGAAAGTAGGCGTAGATAAAAAAAGAGCCCCAAGGGGTAGGGACTCTTTAAGAAAGGGAAGAGGAGAAACAAAGATTGGGGGGTAGCAACCATTTACTTGGTTGCACTAGTATGATGCCCATCCAATTTTGGTTTATACATAAGGAGTTGAAAAAAATGCGAATAGTTGCAGGAAAATTTCGTTCTCGTGTTATAGAGGCAGTAGATGGGGATGCGACACGGCCTACTTTAGATAAAGTAAAAGAGGCAGTATTCTCAAGAATTGGACCATATTTTGATGGTGGTGAGATGCTGGATTTGTTTGGTGGTAGTGGAAATATGTCTTTGGAAGCTATCAGTCGTGGCATATCCCATTCCATCCTTTGTGATATTCATGGCAAGGCGATTGCGACTATACGTCGGAATATTAAAACATTAGGCATTCAGCAAAATTGTGAAATATGGAAGATGGATTACAAGAAAGCTCTAGCAGCTGCTAGTGAACAAGGAAGAAAATTTGATCTTGTTTATCTAGATCCACCTTATCAAAAACAACAGATTGATTGGATCTTAACTTACTTGGAGGAACATGATCTGCTTTCTTCAGGAGCTGATGTTGTTTGCGAAAGTCTTAAAGAGGATTCCTTTAAAGAGTATTATGGAACATTAGAGCAGGTAAAAGATGCCACCTATGGCATTACGCGTATTACATATTATAAGAAGAGGTAAGGGTGAAAACTTGATAAAAATGGGGAACTTAAAAATACGGCAAAGGTACTTATTTAAATTAAGCAAATAAGAAATACCATTTACTTCCACATGCTCTATAGTGTTCTTTCCTAAAAACTATAAAACAACTAGTGGTAAGTGTGTTTAGAAAATTTGTGCCCGCATGTAGCGAAAGAATGGAGGCCATTATGAAAAAAGCCATTTTTCCCGGCAGCTTTGATCCAATCACCAATGGACATCTGGATATTATCACCAGAGCTAGCCATTTGTTTGATGAAGTTATTGTTGTCATATTAGAGAATTCAGAAAAACGTTCTGCGTTCACTTTAGAAGAGCGCCTACAGTTTATGAAAGCAGCCTGTGCGAAATTAGCGAACGTACGCATTGATCACGATACCTGTTTGACGGTAGAATATGCAAGAAAACATGGAGCTTCTGCCATCATTCGCGGTGTTCGCAGTGTGAAGGATTATGAGTACGAACGCGATATTGCTAGTATCAATCAGCATATGGCTGAAGATATTGAAACAATCCTTTTATTTGCTTCTCCTTCACAATCTTTTGTATCTAGTACCATCATTCGGGAAATGGTACGCTATGGTCAAGATATTTCCGCATTTGTGAATGATGAAGTAAGGAAGGCATGTGTACAACGTTTAAAAGATGAAGAAGGTAAATAGAAAAGGGAAGAAATCCAACACGCTTAGGATTGATCATAGCAGTGTTGGATTCTTTTATTTCATATATTCATCAACATCGTATGATTATATAAAAAGATGGTCTTGTTGAGACTTGATAAAGGAGAAATCAAATATGCGATACGTAATAAGTAAGAAATACGTAAGAAGAAAGCATGGTAACGATTCATAAAAAATGGTATACTAAATAGGAAGTCAACAGAAAGGATGAGTGTATGAGCACACACTTTAAACCGCCTGGAAAAGAGGCAATGAAAAGTAAAACCATTACCTCAATCTGTATGCTGGCAATTATCATCAGCTTGTATGCGACTTGTTATATGTTGTTTTTTAGAACAGTTGATGTTGATTTAACAAAGGACATTTCTATTGTATATGATGGAGAAAGTGGTTCTGCCAGTGTTAAGGTTTTTAATAGTATTACGGATTACAATCAACGGAAACAAGAATTTATGGATTCCGTTGCGTATAAGGTTTCACCTAAGAAGAATTTGCAAAATGGCGATACGCTTTTGATAAGCAGCACCTATGATGAAGATTTGGCGGATCAATACCATATTCATCCCATTCATACGATACGAAAGATAACAGTAGAAAATTTACCGGAACGTTTAAGCAGTGTCGATGAATTGCAACCAGCTTTTTTGAAAGAAATCAATCAAAGAGGAACCAGTTATTTAAAAAAGAATATGGAACAGATTTTAAATGAAGATTTCACTGATTTCTACATTAATTCGAAACCAGAACTACAAGAGCAAAAATTAATGTATCGTATTTTTATGGATGCAAACAAGAAAAGTAATAAAGACCGAATCTTAGATATTTATGCCATAACGGCAAAAGGTCAGGTCAATGTTTCCGCAAAAGGTGAAAAGCTAGAAGAGAAGGAAAGTACGATTTATTATATGATTACATATAATGAAATTAATACCTCTTTCATGTTACGTGAGGAAAATATCTATGGTGAAAAACTGATTTATAGTGGTACAAAAGATTTAACAAATCAAAAAGTGTTTGAAAAAGTCATTCAGAATAAATATGGGAAACAATTCCATATAACATTTTTAGATTTACCTGTGTATACCGATGACAAATAACAATGACCATGGATAGCTTCTTATATGGAATGGCATGATACGAAGCGTAATAAAAAAAGGATTCATTGGGTTTGTCAAGAAAAGTGTGTAAGTAAAATTGATTAAGACATCTATTTAAGATATTTTTCAATACGAGATGTAAAA
>NZ_CAXUBY010000047.1:0-21305 GCF_964249515.1 Eubacterium sp. 3_1_31 | reverse complement strand
GCCTACCTTCTTCATAGGAAAACCCTATGATAATTTAGAGCGTTTTTTCTTTAAACCCTACGTTAATTTAGAGCCCCATTAATCTTTGCTTTCGTTTCTTTACTTTTAGTGAATATTGAAGCTCATTTCATCATGCTAAGTAGCACTTTTTTATCCACCTATTTGGGCATACATACCTTTTGCCAATGCATAGGCACGATAAGGCTCTAATACTTCATTCGCCATGATTTCGGTAGGAAAAACATATGGCTTTCCCATTTGTTCAGCTTTGCTTTTTCCCAGTGAATGATAGGGCAATAAATGCACGCTCTGCACACCCAATGCATGTAAATAGTCAAGTTCCTGATAAACCAAAGATGCCTCATCATTAAAGCCGGTGATGATCGGCATACGAACGATGACCTTATGAACATCTTGATGTAACAGATAGGCCAAATTGGTTTTTATCAGTTGTCCATTACCATGCGTGAACTGCAGAAGTTTTGCGTCGTCCAAATGTTTAAAGTCATACAGGAATAAGTCAATAAATGGCTCTGCTCGTTGCAAATCAGCCAACGGATAATTTCCTGTTGTTTCCACAGCTGTATGCAGACCTAATGCTTTCGCTTCTTGTAATATTTCGCATAATGATGTTACTTGTACAAATGGTTCACCACCACTAAACGTCACACCGCCATGACTCATATCATAATAATCCTTATCCTTCATGACTTCATGAAGAATTGCCTCGCTTTCCATATCTTCTCCACGCAGCTGCAAAGCATCTTGTAAACACATTTCTACACAGCTTTGACAACCATTACATCTTTGGGCATCGTGGTGAAACCTTCCTTTTTGGAAATGAATAGCTTTTTGTGGACAGCTTTGTTCACATGTATGGCAGCTTACACATTTACGCATATCATGCAAAAGTACCGGTTGACTGCTTTGTGTTTCCGGATTTGCACACCATGGGCAACAAAGTGTACAGCCTTTTAAAAATACCGTTGTACGAATACCAGGGCCATCATGAATAGCGAATCGTTCAATATGGGTAACGCTAATCATATAAGCACCTGCTTAATAATTCATCCTGAATATCTTTCGTCAAATTCACAAATACGGCACTATAGCCTGCTACACGGACAATCAAATCAGGGTATTTCTCAGGATGTTTTTGGGCATCCTCTAAGATACCATGATCCACAACCGTTACCATCAGCTGACAGCCACCTTTATCAAAATATGTCTGAAACAGCATTTTGATCTTTTCACGATCTTCTCGAAACATCCGTGGGGTAAATTTGATATTCTGCACACTGCCTCCATGATACTTTGCCTGAAATTTTGCTAACGAATTTAAACAAGCCGTTGGTCCATTCTTGGCAGCCCCACCTTGCGGATTATTTGCCGGATTCATAAACACTCCGGCTTTACGTCCATCTAAACTTGCCCATGTTTGATGTCCCCAATCGGTATTCGTTTGATTATTGGATATAACGATTAAATAATAGCCCAGTCCCTTTTGGATGCCTCTTTGTCGAATGCCTTTTGCAACATATTCATATAAATCATTTGCTAATGCATCGCATTCTTTTGCATCATTGCCGTATTTATCTTGCCGCAATAGTTCCTTACGTATCTGCTCATAACCATCAAAATCTGCCATCTGCGCCTCATGGAGTTGAGCAAGTGTATACTTTCCTTCCTCATACACCAACTTTTTAATGGCATATAAGGCATCACTGGTATTGATATTGCCATAGGTCTCATTTGTACCACCTAAAATTTCTACACCACCATCCAATAACGCTTTCTTACGATGAATACAATCATCCATTAAAATTGATGTAAAGAGGAAGGACACTTCTTGATTCATGATTTCATAGGAGTGCAGTTGGGCATCGACACTTAAATCAAAATAATAATCCAACACTTCTTTATAGGTATTGTATAAATCATCAAAGCTTTTAAATTCTTCACAAGGCGGTACGTGTACAGGTCCGGCTTTATATTTTTGATCGTTAGGATCAATGCCTTTATTCAAAGTTATATTCAATAGTTTTAACAGATTCAGCAAGGTATTCGGTGTTCCCACACTTTTCCCTTGAATGACATATTCACCACAGCCAAAAGGTACATACTGCTGGGCAATTGCTTCTTCCACGCGCATGGCATGCATGACAGCCGGCACATTCACATCATCATTATACAAAGTAGGATACGTAGCTCCACTGCCGATACAATCGTATGCCATATCCATGATATCCACTGGCGTATCTTTAGAAAAGCGTAATGTAAACTGTGGTTCTACATATCGTGTATCACGGCAAACGCGTAATGCAATACGGGCAAAGGTATCTGCTTCTTTAGGATGCTCACGTCCTACACCACCGACGATGATACGTCCATTTACCGTCGTACGACGATTTTCAATCATCTTCCATAAAGATTTCAGATAGCGATATGCCTCATCCTCATCAAGTCTTCCTGCATCCAGATCGTTTTGTAAATAAGGACCCAGCACATCATCCATACGTCCATAATTTATAACACCGGCACATAATGCATAGATCCAAAACAGCTGGAGACTTTGATGAAACGTTGTTGGTGGTTGCTCACGAATAAAACGTAAATCGGCTTCCATTAGTTGCAAATCCAGCAAGCGTTGTTTGCTTGCGTTTTGTTTGGCATCCTGTACCAATGCAATTTGTTTGTCGATTACTTTCTGCAATAATTCCATTGCTTCATAACTGGCACACAAAAACGCATTATCTCCTTGTTGGCGAATATCTTTCTTTAATCCTTCGATCCCCTCACGCATTAAGCGTTTATAATTCAACATCATGCCGCTTAAACGAGCCGTTGCCATAAAAGGATAATGGCAGTCAATAAAACGTCCTGTTGTATCCTCCGTTAACACATCCTGACAATAAATAGCTTTGACATCATGCTCTTGCCAATAGTCGTATAAAGCATCTACGCGTTTCTTATCTTCCGTATTCGCTAATTGTTCTTTAAATGCTCTTAGCTTATGAAATACGCAATAATGACCAACACCGCCTATACTTGTTACACTGCCAAACCCAATAGGCAGAAAATCTAAGCGGCCGGCAATTAAATCATCATCTTCAAGAGAGCGAAACAACACCGGAAAAATGGTAGACAGACAACGAATTTCTCTTTCTGCCTTATCAAGTCCTACGCTATCCTTATGTGCTTTGGTATAGGCTTCCATGATATTCAGTTGTTCTTCGATACTCTTTTCACAGGGAATCGGTTTGGATACTTCCACATTCTGTGCCCCATCTATATTGATCTTGTGTTTCATGTTCACACTTCCTATCTTAATGTTTTGCTTTTTCAGCCTCTCTCCAATTATCCTGATAGCCACCTAACAAATCTACGAAACGCTTAGCAGTCAAATGCGGACGTGTAATCGCACTTCCTACAACAACGGCATGCGCTCCTAAATATATGCACTTCATCGCATCTTCCGGTGTATACAGATGACCTTCCATCATCATATAAACATCATCCTTAAAATCACGGCACATCTTCGCAAACAATCGATAATCAGCACCTTCAATATGAGCAGTTTCTTTGGTATAGCCATATAATGTCGGTGCAACGATATCCGCACCATGCGCAATCGCATGAGCTGCCTCTTCATAACTTGATACATCCGCAAAGATAATAGCTTCGGGAATTTCCTTTTTCACGATATCCAGCAAATCCCAAGCAATCGTTTTTTCATGGGTGATTTGTTTTGTACAATCCAAAGCAATAATTTCAGCACCAGCTTCCCAAACCGCTTTTGCTGCTTCCAAAGTTGGCGTTATAAAAACATCTGTATCCTCATGCCAAATCTTCCATAAACCAATCATTGGCAAATCAACTTTTTCCTTGATGGCCTTGATTTGTTCCGGTGAATTTGCACGTATTCCGACCGCACCGGCCCATTTGGCAGCTTCTGCCATCTTTACAACGATATCCTCAGTATAAATAGGATCATCCTTTTGTACCTGACAAGATACGATTAATCCGTTTTTAAAGCTTTCCAGCAACGCTTTTTTTCTTTCATCTGTAGTTTTCATAACAATCCTCCTGCATCCTTTTCTTTGCTTTCATTATATTCTTCACGTTGTAGCTTGTCAATCATATTTATTCATATTTATTCTTTTTGAATCATTTTGAATCATTCAAACTTTCTTATTTTACTAGTGACCTGATATGATTCTTCGATTAAGTTAAAAAAGAGCTTCCTATGCGGAAAGCCCTAACATAATATGATAAATTTTGACAGTATTAAGGAAATAGCAACCATTTAGATCATGTATGGTTACAGATTACTTTTACTTACCCTATTCTTGCATACTATGATTCTTTTTCATCTGTACCTTTAATTTTTGAATGATCCGTTTTTCCAAGCGTGAGATATAAGACTGAGAGATTCCCAAGCGTTTCGCGATATCTTTCTGTGTTAACTCTTCGTGCTCAATACCATACCGCATTTGCAAGATTTGACGTTCTCTGTCTTTTAAGGTTGCCATGGCTGCCAATAATTCACGCTTATTTTCTTGCTTCTCAAACTCTTTCGTAACGATATCATCGTCTGTTCCTAATATATCAGACAATAACAATTCATTTCCATCATAATCAATATTTAAAGGCTCATCAAAACTTACTTCCACTTTCCGACGACTTTTCTTACGTAAAAACATCAGTATTTCATTCTCAATACAACGGGAAGCATACGTTACCAGCTTAATATTTTTATCACGTTTAAATGTATTGACCGCCTTAATCAATCCAATAGAGCCGATACTGATGAGATCTTCCATAAAAATCGGATTGGTTTCATAACGTTTCGCAATATAGACGACCAAGCGTAAATTATGTTCAATTAACTTATTGCGTGCTTCTTCATCACCATTTTCCAAAGCAATCAGCGCTGCTAATTCTTCTTCTTTCTCTAATGGCTTTGGTAAAACATCACTGCCTTGGATATACCAAACTTGTAAATCATCGCGACTGCCAAACAGCCACTTTAAAAATGTCCAAAATTTCTTCATTCTCATCACCCCATCGTCATCACTTTCATATTTAACAGCAACTCACTGTGCATAGGCAGTTTCAAATCTTCTTGCAGATGTACGAGTACCTTTCTTTTATGACAACCGTGCAACTTCAATTCACATGTATAGCACGGTAAACTGCTTTCTTCCTGAACTGTCTTCATTACTACTAATTGTATGCGTTCATCCACAAAATATGACAGATAACGACGTTGTAGAAAGACAACCGGTATCCCCTCATGACTAAGCAGATTTCCACTATCCAAATACCCAATAACCTTAAAATGTTTGTTACCTACATAAAGCGTCAAGGGATATAAGCAATTTTTTTCACTAAAGCGTATCCGCCAACGACTTTTACAGAAAAATAGAAATAACAAATACAATAGCCAGCATGGTATGATTGATGCCTGAATGGGCACAAACCAAAAACCATTATGAAAGCTGCCTTGATAAATGACATAACTTGTCAGCATACAAAGCACACGGAAACAGAAAGCAACTATATATGTTTTTCTAGCATACCGAAAAAGGGTTAGAAAAAAAAGAAGCTCAACAAGTATGACGATGAAAAGACTACCATCTTGCCACAAGCTGACACTCAGCATAGATATTATAGCCGCATAGAAAAGAAGATGCAGATCTTTTAATGGCTGAAACATAGCATAACTAGCAAAAAGCGCCGATAGATACAATAACAAAACACCGTTCAGCCAAGATACCTCAACATAGCTTTCCATCTTCCTCACCTCATGCATATTATAGTCATCCATGCGTACACATGTTGTCGAGAAATGCTTTATCTGTAAAAACCATTTTCTTTAATGTGACACATGTCTCATTAAAAAAAGCATCTCTCTTGTTTTAACAATAGAGATGCCTGATATACAGTATTAGAACATCGTTTTTAGTTTGTAAAATTATCAAAATATCCTTGTACTAATACGATTGGCGTTCCTTTATCACCAGATCCACTCGTCAAATCACATAAAGAGCCAATCAAATCGGTCAATCTTCTAGGCGTTGTACCCTGTGATGCCATATCGCCTTTTAAGTCATCATCTTTTTCTTTAATTTTCGCCTCGATTGCCTTCTGTAAAGCTTCACCTTTCAAGTTCGCAAAATCATTATCCGCCAGATATTTCAGCTTCAACTCATTTGGTGTTCCTTCAAGACCTGCCGTGTATGCAGGTGAAACACATGGATCAGCCAATTCCCAGATCTTACCAACAGGATCTTTAAATGCTCCATCACCATAAACCATAACTTCGATATGTTTATCTGTTAACTTTAACAGCTGACTTTGGATATCTTCTACTAGATCCTGGCATTCACGTGGAAATAATTTAACCATATCCTCTGTTGATTTATTAGAGCCTAAAAGACCATAGGAAGTATTATATCCACTACCATCTATAGAGGAAGTCATAATATCATCCAACCCACATACACGTTCAGCACCATTTGCCTTTAAGATGCGTTTCGTACGAGCGCGCGTATGGATATCACATGTCAATACGTTTTTGGTATACTTTAGAATTGTTTTCGCGTTATTAGAGAAGATGATTTCAACCTCTGCACCACATTCACGAATTAGATTACCATAATATTCCACATAATCAATGCCTGTAAAAGGATGTGGATTTTCTCCAAACAGTGAACGATATTTCTCAAGTGACAATACATCACTATAAGGGTTAATACCAGCTTCATCCAGCTGATCCAGGCTTACTAATTCATTACCTACCTCATCACTTGGATAGCTTAACATCAGGACAACTTTTTTAGCGCCTTTTGCAATACCTTTCAAACAAATAGCAAAACGGTTACGTGAAAGAATCGGGAAGATTACCCCAATGGTTTCACCGCCCAGTTTTTGTTTGACATCCTGTGCAATGGCATCTACTGATGCATAGTTTCCTTGTGCTCTGGCAACGATTGATTCTGTAATTGCCACAACATCACGATCACGAAGGGCGAAGCCTTCTGCCTGTGCAGCCTCAACCACACTGTTTACTACGATGCCTGCAAGATCGTCACCCTCACGGATGATAGGACAGCGGACACCTCTTGAAATAGTTCCAACTTTTCTTTCCATAATACCCTAATACCTTTCCTTTGCATTCCGCACAAAAACCGTATCTATGTACGGTCCTTACCAGAAAAACTTGCTTTTCTTCTGTGGGAGAAAAATGAATTCCACATCAACCTGTTCCTCTTGCAGTGTCAATATTGCATAGGATGGCCCTCTGCCATCACGGCTTCTCCATAAAGAACCGGGATTGATCAGACGTATCCCATGAACGACATCATCTGCAGCAACATGCGTGTGTCCGTAGCAAACGATATCACAGTCTTTTGCTTTTGCCGTATCTGCCATTTGTTCCAATCGTTTGATATAAGAAAAATGATGACCATGTGTCATATAGATACGATGACTGCCAGCCGTTATTACACGTTCATCTGGATAATCATAATAAATATCGTTATTCCCCTGTACGACGATATAAGACGGATAGTTTTCCGCATAATCCTCAATATCACCACAATGTAGGTAGGCATCCGCATCCGGATGTTTTTCAACGATCTGTTCCAGAATTCCCTGTTTTCCATGACTGTCGCTTACTACGATAATTTTCATCTTAACCACCTGTTATTAGTATAGCATAAACATGATATTCATGCTATATTTTCTTATGTTTGTTGTCAATACATAACATTTGATTCCTTACCTATATCCAAATCGAGTAGGGTGAAATAAATCACCCTCTCACACCACCGTACGTACGGTTCCGTATACGGCGGTTCGTTTTAATTTCAAAGCGTGTCTCTCTATATAGTAATCTAAACAACTGACTAGTCCTTTTTGGGCTAGTTTTTCTTTTGATATTGCTCTTACCACACATGTTTTGGTTACGACCCATTGATAATGGTCTCCCATACCTCACGATATGAAACTTGCAAGTCGCTCTTGGGTTCGTCGATAACTACGCCCCGAGGGATTTTCACCCTAGATATGTGGCATGCCCGCCACACATGAAAACCAGTCCTGATGGAAGAGGACTGGCTTTTAGCGATTATCCTAATATTTATTAAAAAGCTATTTCATTATAAGATAGATCATATACCGAAACAGCACTTTCCTGCTGTTGTGGCATCACACTGACACCATCTACTTTTACCTGTACTTTATCGACTCCACTTAAAGCGCTTAATGATAAAATCAAAGAATCATACAAATCTTCCTTTACACTTTTATCTGAAGAAAGTAAATTTTTATTGATATCCACGATCAAAGTACCATTAGAAAATTGAAAATTATTTATTTTAACATCGTCCTGATATAGTGGTTGTGATAATTCGCTGCTTGCACTCACATCGCTGATAACTTGTAAAACCCCTTCTTTAATGCTGTCACTTGCATGCATCACACGTTTACTGCGCGGTATCAAAAATTGCTGGCCTTCAATTTTCTTTGCGCAATATACCGTAACACTATCCGAAGTATGCAACGCACTGGTGGCTGTTTCAAAATGATTAATACCGATACCGCGATTCAATACATCAGGAATCGGTGTCTGCGCATTTGGCATACTAGATAATTTTACGCCATTCAATTGTATTTCCAGTTGTTCTACATCATGAAACTGGGTGGCTCCCCACGTTAGCGATTCCAGTACACGTAGTTCATCTTCTTTCTGATAGTTTTTTAAACTATCATCAAAATCCATAACGGCCTTGCCATTAGCAATCATCACCTTTTTCACCGTACACTCTTTAGTAAATAAAGGTAAAAAACCTTTGATATTTTGCTTACCGCTCATATAGGATACCATCAGCTGTAATTTATCTTCTTCATTCATTTCTTCACTTACAGGAATGCTTAAAGGTACCAGACTATGATCATGATCTTTTAGATACACTTGCATATGTGTACTTTCATCTTGTACAGATAACACCGTTTGTGCATCTTCCGTTCTTGGAAAATAGCGGATTGACAGGTAACTGATCATCGCTATTGCTCCAAATAAAAAAGCCAGCGGTTTCTTATACTTCGGCATTTGATCACCTCTGCTATATTCTATGTATTGCCTTTTTATATAAGAACTGCTTATAGAGCTTTCATAAAAAGAATCCAATAAGAAACTATGTAGTAAATCGTCTAAAGATAGATCGATCACCCATAGTCTCTTGCTCTTTTAATGAACTTAATACCTAATTTGAAAACAACGTATAATATAAAAGTTTATTGAACAGCAGCATGAAAATAAAATTCTATCATTAAACTAATTAGATAGCAAATATTAGTTATGTTAATTTAACCGATTTAGAAATCGCTGTATGTAATGTATGAATAACTGTCTACCTAATATGACTAATTATCATATACCATTAAATATAAAACCTCACAACCGAGGAAATTATCAATAATAATGATGAGCGTTTTGTTTGATTATTATAAAAAGGGATTATATTCTTCACGACCTTTATGTATAGGTCGAGTTAGAGATGTATTCCAATTTACTCCTTCCATCACTTTAAGAAAACTGAACACTGGATCATAAGAATTTAACTTTTTTCCTAAATCCAGTGGTAAAATCAACTGTTGTGTAATATAATCCATATTGTTCAGATACGGATAATTTAACTCAACACATTAATGTTTTCCATAGTTAAATTATACCAAAAAAATACGCCATTCTCTTTTGAGTTTGACGTATTTTTATTTGTGAGGCTATTTCTTATTCGTTACAGCCTCCTTTTTAAAATCCTATTATAAATAAGATTTTCTTGTAAGAGTTTTCTAAAAACTCCGTCGTTCTCGCCAAATAAGTATATACTAATGTTAATGAATAGATTTTCTACTTACTCAAGTAATGTATACAATAATAGGGAAGGGATTTCCCTTATAAAGTAAATGTATCTTGTGACCATCCGCTTATAGATGTAGTAAATTTATTCGTATCAATTACTGTACCACATTTACCTTTGTTATATCTTCTTAATGCACCACACATATTTAAAGCATATACTGTTTCTATTGCGGGTGCGATACTACTTATACCTACAATTATTCTACCCCAATCAGGCAATACATCTTGAATGTTTCTGATACTGTCAAATTGATATTTATCCATATTATCTTCGTATAATTTTAACCACTTTTTTGCATCCGCTTCAGATTTTGTTTTATCAGTAAATTTTCGATAATAGTTCCAACCTTCAGCTACTGCATTTCGTCCACAATAAGTACCTTTTGTATTTATTGAGCAACTACTTTCAGAATATACTATTTTAGGTTCTGTTGTACTTAATTGATATAACACTTCTTTAATAAATCCTTCTTCCGTATAATTTAAACCAGTTTTTTTATTAAAACCATCAAAATCAAAATTTGCATTTTCGATTACCTGGATAACATTTCTTTCATTATAAACATATTTTTCATCTTTAATAGTTATAACTTTATCAATATCATCTTGTAGACTATCAAATTCATCCAGGAAATCTTGTGAGGATTTATTTTCATCAGCTTTAATTTCAATTGGTATAAACGCACAGATTGTTATAAAACAGACGAGAATACTAGAAATAATCTTTTTCATATTTTCCTCTTTCTCACAATATTTGTGTTATAATTAAGCTTCATCTATTCATTAACACGCATCCATAATAATTATGAAACATTCTTTCTTTTTACAATTATAACGATTTCTAAAACAGCCAATACAATAAAACTCAATGTTCCAAAGATCATACATTTATACCAATTATCGAATACAGAAGACTCCGACATTTGATCACTAACAATTACATTTTCCTCCTTATCAAGTAACTGTGATATTTGATCAGTATAGGCAGATTTAATATAAACATAATAATCTTTGACATGTGTATCTTTAATGACGTTTACTTTCTCTTTTAACATGTCAAAAGTACGCAACGTTATAAAATCACCACTAGGCATATTAGATTTTTGTGGAATGAATTTAGGAAGTCTGTTTCTATCTAAAATGGCTTTACCTTCAATTGGAAATGACTCAAATTCAGCTTTATCTTCATCTTTAAGAAATTTCAAATCGAGATTTCCAGATTCCTCATTATCAAAACGGTATAAAACAGAATCATTAGGATTATTAATACCATAATAATTAAAAAATGAATCATCTGCTATCTGTATTGAATATGGTGAAACTTTATTCTTGCTATATGTTTTATAAGCAGTAAAATCAGGTATAGCTATTGTAAAAATTTCCGCCTGTAAATTATGCATTTTTATAATTTTCGCAAGTTCCTCTTTTTTATTTTCTATAGCTTTCATTTCCGTTTTATCATTATCAAGTTCATAAGAAACAATGACGAAATCCCCACTTTTTATATCTAATTGTATCTTATCAATCTTCAGAAAACTAACAATCATACATACAACAATAATTACCATACCTATAATAGGAAACAGTTTGATTAAATTCCACTTTTTTTTCATCATGATATTTCACCTACCTTTTACAACTTTAATATACCAAACTTTTATCAAACATTCAATGAAGAAATGCCAGATTAATTATAACTATACATATTTTTGATAATTATGATAATTAAAACGCAAAATCAAATTATCAAAAAGAAATCTAATATACTAAAAAGCATTTTATACAAATAAATATATCATTTCACATTAGCTGATAAATACCTTTATGATCATTTTTTATATAGAAATTCATTCAAGAAAAAAATCAGTTAATAAAAGTCACTAAGAAAATGAAAAAGATACTTAAATCCCATTGACGAAAATAACGATTTTGTATCGGCTTTTTAAAAACATATGATACAGTGATTATGTTATTGATATATACAGCCAGTTTTACATATGCTTTAGATAATAATTTATTGGCATACGCGATTACTGTGGCATAGAAATTCATTGGATTCTCTTATTGCGTATTTTTATGATTATATGCTTTGATACTTGTTTTTGCTGTTGTTTTTCTTATCATACATTTTACTGCTTTTTATAATGTGATAATGTAAACAAACGGCTCTACATCCTCAATTACCTTAAACTTTTCTGTACATATACTATATAACTAAAAAGCTAAGAGCACCAATTTCACCCTTAGCTAATATCATCAATTATGGATAGATTGCCTTAATAAATCATCTAGTCATTTGACAATGTGATTTTTGTAGTATCAAGTCCTACTGGTGTTATCTCTGCATCTGTATTATATCTAAATAAGTTGGTAAAGGCTTTCGTGTTTTAAAGTTATGAATTAAATCAGTTTAATTCTTGGCTTTTTATTTCTATCAAAAGAGCAAAGTACTATTACAGCCTCTTATATATGATTGGATTTTTCATAGATACAATTTTGCCTTTTGCCCTTGATGACTTATGAGAAATTTAAAAGATGTCGTAATGATATCTTTTAAGAAACATCATCAGCATTTACTTCTTCTAATACCTTATTATTATCATGCATATACTTTGCTAAATCTTTTCCTACATAACGTAATGTATATGGCTGGTATTTCTTCTTGGTCACATCATCAGCCTGTTTAGGATAACGAACGATAAAACCATATTTATAAGCATTATCCTTTAACCATATCGCCTGTTCTTGTTCTTCTTCACTCGGTGCTTTCGTTGTCTTTGTATCTTTTGAAGAAGTATTTTTGTCTTTATCTTTTTTATTCGTCTTCGCTTTTTCTTTTGGCTTTAATTGAATCGTATATCCTAATTGGTATTCATTACGACCTGGATAATCCCAATAAGAAAACACCTCGTCCTTGTATTTTGTCAAAGCCTTATCATATAAAGGAAATTGATCTTCATACGATAAATATCCGGCAACGATTTCCATATCCCCAAAGGTTTTTTGATTAATTTCTTTAGCGGCTTTGGCTAATTCATGAAGTGGTTTTACAACTTCTTTGCGAATTGTAACATCATTGCTATTCGTGATAGAATCATGAGGTAAATCATTAATTGAAACCAAATCATTAGGTTCATAGATATATAATGTTTCTTTATCGCCTATTGTTGTTAAGATATCTTTAGGATCCGCAATCAATTTTGCATCATCCTCAAAACCATCCCCTTCATCAAAGAAACGAGTCAGCACATTATAAGAATAATTGCTTAACATATCCTTTAACGTTCCATATTCCATTTGCTGGCGATATTTGTTAATAAAAGAAACGACGTATGACTTACTTTCTTTCCGTGTATGGTAAGCTGTATCATACCATAACGTATTTGTTAATTCAAAGCCTTCTGTTGTTATGTAAGGAAGAAATTCTTTTGGTTCAATTTTTTGCGTTACTAAGTAATTAATTTCCTCTGTATCAAAATGTTCCAACACTAAGTTACGTTGCTCATCTGTTAATTCATATGGATATCTTGCCAATTCATCATAATGTTCATTCATCTTCCACAGACAAAA
Organism: Eubacterium sp. 3_1_31; assembly: GCF_964249515.1. Classification (NCBI taxonomy): domain Bacteria; kingdom Bacillati; phylum Bacillota; class Clostridia; order Eubacteriales; family Eubacteriaceae; genus Eubacterium; species Eubacterium sp. 3_1_31. The sequence goes on along the minus strand of NZ_CAXUBY010000047.1, from coordinate 7,804 downwards.
AACAAATAAAACGATAAGAGAAAGGACAAATATAGTTCTTTTTACTTTCATAGGCTACACCTCGTTTTCTATTATACCATGACTTTGCAATGAAACACATGTAAATTCCTTACGAAATCATGTCTGCAAATAGCTTTTCATCATTCCCCATAGTAGACGTTTCCATATTATAATCATTTACAATAATGTTTGGAAATGAAGTTTTAAGAAAACACGTCCTTTATGATACCACAAACAGCTACCAATGATTTCCCAATGGAAAAGAATAGGTTCTAATTGCCAATAGGCTACATCATAAATGAGCGCACGCAAATTTAGATGACGCCAATATAAAGTATTCGTGATATTTTCACAGCGATAATACGTAGATGGAGTCTTTTCAGCAGTAGTATATGCAAGTCGAAACTGCCATAAGTCTTTTACCATGGATTGTTCTTCTAACCATGTGATCATAGGAGCATATTTCTGTAAATACGTATGTAGTTGTATAGCTATTTCATCCTTTGTTAACAGCTGCTGGCATTGATGCTGTTTGACTTTTTCATAATTTTTTAAGATCATGTTGCGAAAATACAAATAAACCTGTCGTGTTCGTTGTACCTCATGACATATATAACGGTATTGCATCGCATTGACATGCAATGGGTATGTGATAATTCTTTCAGCCATAACATCACTTCCCTTCACTGATGTATACGATATGACAAGGGTAAATCATGAAAAGCGAAAGATATTTCATAGTCCATTATAAAAAATTAAACCATTTTACATTTTTATTATTCTAGCAAACATGTGCAGCGTCTTTTTATGTAACTTGCTCTTATACCATGCCTGTTACCTTATTGGTAATGAAGAAAAGGCAGATTCCATATGTGTCATCATCTGCCTTTTGCAAGCATATCTACAGCTGCAATTCACCTAATTTCAGCAGCTCCACAACCGCCTGTGCACGTCCCTTTACGCCAAGTTTTAACATGACGTTGGAAATATGATTGCGCACTGTCTTGTCTGAAATTCCCATACGTTTGGCAATTTCTCTTGTACTGTAGTTCGCGATAAGAAGTTCAAATACTTCTTTCTCTCTTGGAGTCAGTATATTTTGCGTAAGCAGCCCCCCTATACATTTCCTACCTATCTTTATGTTATGCATCACTTTCAATTTGGTCTGTGCTATGCAAAATATTAAAGATATTTTGTGCTACCTTTCGCGGGACAACCTGCGCAATCTCATCTACATCAGCTTCTTTTAAACGCTTTAAAGATTTAAAATGTTTCCAAATTTCTTTTTTTCGTACTTCTCCGATACCTTCTACTTCATCTAAAATTGATTTCGTCATCGCTTTTCCTCGTAATTTGCGATGATAACTGATTGCAAAGCGGTGAACTTCATCCTGCATTTGTGTCAATAAGAAAAACAAAGAACTGTCACGTTCTACCGGAAGAATTTCACCTTCCGCATTCATCAAATTTGCTGTTCTGTGATTGTCATTTTTTACCAGACCGCACAACGTAACAGGCACATCTAATGCTTCGATAATTTCTTTTGCCGCCTCTATCTGTAAATAGCCTCCATCGACAATCAATAAATCCGGAAAACGTCCTTTTTCTTTTAATAAACGAAAATAACGACGATACACAACTTCCTTCATTGAGTCCAAATCGGATACATATTCGCCTAAACGATAGGTGCGATAATCCTGTCGTGATGGTTCTCCATCTTTAAAGACTACCATGCCGCTAACATTAAATGCACCCGATATATGTGAATTATCGAATAATTCAATGCGATGAATATCTTTATGTAATAATTGACATAATTGCTGCATCGCCTCTTCACGTCGGCTTTCTTTTCGTTCAACTAATTCAAATTTCTGTTGATGCGCGTTTTTAGCATTTGCCAAAACCATTTCCACCAGTTTCAGTTTATCACCACGTAGCGGCTGTAAGATTTTTGCTTCGCTTAATATTTCTTGTAAGTGTTCTATTTCATATTCCTTTGGTAACAGTATTTCCTGAGGCAATGGATTCTTTGTATAATACTGCAGGATAAAAGAAATAAAGGCATCCTGGGGCTGTTCATATAATGGTTGTATTGATAATTCACGTTCTAAAAGTTTTCCTCCACGCACAAAGAATCCTTGAATGGAAATATACCCTTTATCGACATAATACCCAAACACATCTCGATCCTTATGATCTTTAAAATCAATCTGCTGTTTCGCTGTCACATGCTCAATGGCATGAATCAGATTTAATTTTTCTTGCGCCTTTTCAAATGCCAGTTCTTCACTTGCCTGCTGCATATCGGCTTTTAACTTTGTCAGGATTTCTTTAACATCACCCTTTAAAAATTTACGGATTCCATTTGCCATATCGGCATACACCTTTTCATCTATCGCTTGTTCACATGGTGCCAGACATTGTCCCATATGATAATAAAGACAGGCTTTCTTAGGCAGATGGCGACATTTCCGTAAGGGGTATAATTGATTTAACAGTTTCATTGTTTCCCAAGCCGCACCACTATCAGGAAAAGGGCCAAAGTATTCAGCTTTGCGGTCTTTGGTATTTCGCACGACACGCAAAATCGGTGCCTTTTCCTTGGTCAATTTAATATAAGGATAGGTCTTATCATCCATAAACATGATGTTGTAAGGCGGAGTGTGTTTCTTAATCAGATTAATTTCCAATAACAATGCTTCTTTTTCACTACCGGTGACAATATATTCAAAATCATCAATATTGGCTACCAATCTAGTCGTCTTAAAATCGTGCGCACCGACAAAATACTGTCGTACACGATTTTTCAGCTTTTTTGCTTTACCGACATAGATAATATCCCCATCTATATTTTTCATCAGATAACAGCCGGGCAGTGCTGGCAGAATGGCCAGTTTATCTTGTATCTTTGCCATATTTGCCATTTCGTTACTTTCCTTTCTGTTTCAATTTTACAACTGTTGCACCTAAGCCGCCTTCCCCTTGGCCGCCCATCGTATAGCTTTCCACTTGAGGATTATGTTTCAGATAATCATGCACGCCCTTTCGCAGCTTTCCTGTTCCCATACCATGAATGATGCGCACCTGATATACCTTAGCCAATAACGCATTATCTAAATATTTATCGATGATTGGTATTGCCTCTGCTACACGCATACCAATGACATTACATTCCATAGAGAAAGATGCGATACTGCTTTTTGTATAGCCCTTCGTTTTCTTTTTAACGATCTTACGTTTTTCATGTGTGATGTCCTTCGTGGTCGTATTCATTTTCATACCATTTGCTAATACACACACTTTATCTTTATTCATGGAGATGATCTCACCATAATAATTTAACTTTTTCAACTTAACATAATCGCCGACGGCAAAGACTTCATCACTTTCTTCCACTAATTCTTCATCGTCTATTTGCAGCTTACGCATAGCGGATTTCAGTTCTGTAATCTCATGTGGCTTGGCGTTTGCTTTCATTTGTTTCAATTCTTCTAATAACAGCTCAGCTTCTTCCTGTACTTCATCCAATTTCTTTTTAGCATCCGCTTTCACCTGCTCCAACAACTGTTCTTTTTCCTTTTCAAACTTACTTTTTTGCGTAGCTAATGTTTCTTGTAACAAACGTACATCTTGTAGCCGTTGTTCCATTTTTTGTTTCTTTTCCTCAACTTCCATCGTAAGCTGTTCCAGCTTTTCCATTGCAATATCATTTGCACTGGCTTGTTCATCCTTGCGACGTTTGGCATCTGCAATGATACGCTTACTTAGGCCATAACGTTCTGCGATAGCAAAAGCGTTAGATTGACCGCTGATACCTTCGATATAACGATATGTCGGACGTAATGCTTCCATATCAAACTCCACACTGGATACCAGCATATCTTCCTTACCGGCTGCATAGCTCTTTAAAGCAGAATAATGTGTTGTGGCGATGATGGTGGCTCTGCGTCTGGATAGTTCTTCTAAAATAGCTACGGCTAATGGCTCTCCTTCTTTGGGGTCTGTGCCATTGCCTAATTCATCTAGTAACACTAAAGAATTCGCATCTGCTTTATGACATATAGCCGCTAATTGTGATATATGAGAAGAGAATGTTGATAGTGATTCCGCAATAGATTGATCATCGCCAATATTCACATATACCCCATTGAAAACAGGTATGATGGCCTCTTGTGCACTTACGGCCATTCCACACATTGTCATAACTACAAATAAACCAATGGTTTTTAAGGTGACAGTCTTTCCTCCGGTATTACTACCGGTGATCAATAAACTGCGATATGGTTCTTTGATCTCATACGTGTTGGCTACTACATATTGTTCATCGATGAGCGGATGTTTTGCCTGCTTTAAATATAAATGGTGATGCTGATTGTCCAATTGAGCGATACAGCCATTTTTTTCTTTTGCCCATAAGGCCTTAGAAAAAATGACATCCAATAGGGCAAAGGTTTCTAAGTTACCTTCTAATGCATGGGCAACCGTTTTAACCTTCTGACTCAAGGCAAAGAGAATACGAGCAATTTCTTCTTGTTCCCGACTTTTTAAACTAGCCAAACGATTATTTAATATTAATAGTGATTTCGGCTCTATATATGCCGTTTGCCCAGATGCACTTTCTCCATGTATAAAGCCATCTACACTGTTTTTCTCACTTATCTTAACCAACACACAAATACGATCATTGCGCATGGTTGTGATGGTATCCATCAATTGTGTGCTATGTGAGGCAATAAAGCGTTGTGCTTCTTTACTAATTTCTCCTTCACACATGCGAATGGATTTTCGGATACTTTTTAATTCACCACTTGCTTGATCCATGACCTCACAGCTACTGGAAATACATGTCTCAATGGCATTAGCTACAGGCATAGGCTGGTCAAATGAAGCAATCAATTCTTTTAAGCGCGGTGTTTCTACCTCACTCGCTTTAAAATACGAAACGACATGTTCTACCGCCCGAATACTGTCCGCAATTTGGCGTAATTCTAAGCATGAAAGGGTTCGGTTTCGTCGAGCATCTTCGATAGCATTTCCTATATCGTGTACCCCCTGAAAAGGAAGATTTCCATAACGGTATACTAAAGTTAATGCTTCTTGTGTTCTTGTTAATTCTCGCCTTACCCACAGCTCTTCAAAACGTGGTGAAAGCTGTCGAATTTTTTGTTTTCCCAGGGAAAAGGAACAATGACGTATGATTTGTTCCTTGACCGCATCTAATTCTAATTCTTCATAACGCTCTTTCATATGTTTCATCGTAATGCCCCTAAGATGGCATCTACACTCTCCTTATCTAATTCTATATCCAGCAGCCATTGTTTAAGTTGCTGTTTTTCATCTTCCTTCAAAGGTTTTATGGATTCTGTTTGTTCATGGAATACCGGCACTTGCAATAACGGTTTTTCAACGAGTTTCCATATTGCCGTACACACTGGCTGACAATACTGTAACACAGATTCTTGCACATAACGTTTTCCTTCATGCACGAACGGAAATGTTAAAAACAAGGCGCACACACTAACTAACAAGATTCCCTGCACACCACCTAATACCAATCCACACCATCTGTTTAGTGTTGATACAACAGGAATCATGTCAGCAAGCTTTGCAATTGGCTTTAACAACAATAAGATGACTTCAAATACCGCGAATAAAATGGCGAATAGTAACAAACGATTCATTGAATCATAGAAAACACCTTCTACTATCGTCCCTTGTAACGGTATTTGATCTTTCGGATATAATGCCAATATGCTAGAGACCGGATCACTTGCCATCCATGCCAGCCAGCCTACAACGAAAAAGCCGAGGATACTGATCAATTTCCATAAAAAGCCTTGTTTATAACCACTGTATAGAAACAATAGCATGACTATGACGACAACAACGTTAATAATCATGATCTCATACATTGACATCCATCCTTTCCGTTGTATTATTTTACCACATTTGCATCGAAAATGCTTAAGAAAACCTCAAGGATAAGGGCATATATTCTAGGATATGACACAAATTGTTGTTCATGCCTGGTAATTATCTGCAATTCAGATGAGTAAACCATCAAAATATCGTTTGTTTAGAAAAGTAAGAAAAATCTTTTTTCTTTGTATGCTATTCTTTATGAAACAGATTTGTTAAAACTTCTGCTTTTCTTCATAATTGCTCCATGGTAAAATAAAGAATACTATGAGAAGGAGTGATTTTCATGAGTACTAGGACCATTACGATGTCAGATGCACAAATAAAGGCTTTAGCGAAACAATTAGAAAAAGGTGAAAAACGTAAGACTCCTCCTTATGCCCAATTTCAGATAAAAACAAGTGACTGTATCATTACGGCATATACATCAGGAAAAGTCGTGTTTCAAGGAGAGGGTGCTGACTTTTATGCAGATGCATACGATAAAAAGTCCTCGCAACCATCCGATCAACCACAAAATCCCCATACCGAATGGTATCCGCAGTGTGGCAGTGATGAAGTCGGTACCGGAGATTATTTTGGACCTATCACGGTTTGTGCAACCTATGTAAAAAAAGAGGATGTTCCTTTTTTACGTGAGCTTGGCATACAGGATTCCAAAGCCGTTACGGATGAACGTATTCGTGAATTAGGCCCTATCTTATGTGAACGTTTAACCTATAGTCTTTTAGTATTAGATAACGCCAAATATAATGCTATCCATCCCCAATACAATATGGTAGCTATTAAATCAAGACTGCATAATCAAGCATATGTACACTTACGAAGAAAACTAGGCAGTCTTCCTTCCTTATGCATCATTGATCAATTTGTACAGGCGAAATCTTATTATCGTTATTTACACGATGTAGAGGAAGTGGTGCATACTATCCATTTTGAAACAAAGGCCGAAAATAAGTATCTCAGTGTTGCTGCCGGTTCCATCATTGCCCGTTACGCTTTTTTACAGGCATTTGATGCTATGTGTCAACATTATGAATTTCCCTTTGTCAAAGGAGCTGGAAGTAAAGTGGATCAGGCAATACGTGCTTTTGTAAAACAATATGGAAAAGCAGAATTGGCAAATGTCGGGAAACTTCATTTTGCGAATACCAAAAAAGCGTTCCCTGATTCTTTATAAAGTTTTGCTAGGAACCTCCTACACTGGATAAACCAGTGAAGGAGGTTCTTTTCTGTTATCCGCCTAAAAGCTTTTTCACACCAATCCTACGCAATAAAACAGCCGATGTCTTCTAACGACAATATCTTCCATAATCTTTCCACGAGCCAGAAAAAAACTACAGCGTTAACTGTAGTGTAGTGATTAGAAATGCCAAATATGGGCAGCGATAAGGAATGCCACTAAAAGGATTGCAAGCACAATACGACCAATATTATAACTTTTCGCATACTTGTAAAGGTCATAGCGTTTGCCTTCTTCTTCCAGAGCCTTCACTTGTTTTCTTACGGATGCTTTCATAAGAAGACTCCTTTCTAAGAGAATTGCTCTTCCCTTTCTTCACCTTTATCATATGCTATCTTATACCATCTGTCAATGCATTTGTATCAAATTAATAATATTTATAAGAATAATAAGAAAATCCATTCTCCTTTCCTATGGGCACACGGATTCATTTCTAAAGATACTGTTATTTTCCTATTCTTTTAATCGAGTAGGGTGAAATAAATCACCCTCTCACACCACCGTACGTACGGTTCCGTATACGGCGGTTCGTTTTATTTTCAAAGCGTGTCTCTCTATATAGTAGTCTAAACAACTGACTAGTCCTTTTTGGGCTAGTTTTTCTTTTGATATTGCTCTTATCACACATGTCTTGGTTACTAC
>NZ_CAXUBY010000046.1:0-21541 GCF_964249515.1 Eubacterium sp. 3_1_31 | reverse complement strand
TGAATTTCATATAGGAGCAGGTAAACTGTATTTATCCCCAATCATCGATTTACATAATCGTGAAATCATATCCTACAACATATCGAAAAGTCCTAATTTTAAACAAACAAAGGACATGCTTGATCAAGCATTTGACAAACATCTAAACCTTAATGGATTAATCTTTCAATCTGATCAAGGATGGCAATATCAAATGGAAGTTTATCATAAAAGCCTAGAAGAGAAAGGGATTATTCAATCCATGTCACGTAAAGGAAATTGCTTAGATAACTCTCCTATGGAGAATTTCTTTGGTAAGATGAAGAATGAAATGTTTTATGGACATGAATATGAATATAAAACATTAGAAGAATTAGAACTTGCCATGGAAGAATATATTACGTATTATAATACTCAGAGAATAACAACCAAATTAAAAGGATTAACTCCTGTACAATACAGAAATCAATCCTTATTAACTACTTGATTTAGCTTATTTACTTTTTGTCCAAATAATTGGGTTCACTTCAAAACAAATCTTTATAGTTTTTATTCTTTTTATAAAATGTATCCAAACATTTTCCACTCAGTGAGTGGAAAATCTGTTCCATTACTTAGTTGGACTCATTATCGTACTTTAATACAAGTAAAAGATGAAAAAGCACGTAACTGGTATGAAAAAGAAGCTGCTCAACAAGCTTGGAATGTTAGAACCTTATAACGTAATATTGCATCACAATACTATTACCGTTTACTTAAATCGCAAGTAAAGGATCCAGTAGTTGAAGAGATGAAACAATTAACAACAAAATATCAATATGACAAGTTAGAATTTATTAAGAATCCAGTGATTGCGGAATTTTTATCTTTACCAACTGATACTTCATTTACAGAAACAGAGCTAGAAACAAGTATTATTAGTAACTTGCAAAAATTCTTAATGGAACTAGGAAAAGGATATGCTTTTGTTGCACGGCAACAACATATCCATACGGAAAAACAAGATTATTTTATTGATTTGGTCTTCTATAATTATTATTTAAAATGTTTTGTGTTAGTCGATTTGAAAACAGAAAAAGTAACGCATCAAGATGTAGGGCAAATGGATATGTATGTAAGAATGTATGATGAATTAAAACGAACAGAAAGTGATAATCCAACCATTGGCATTATCTTATGTTTAGAAACAGATGAAGATATTGCACGTTATTCAATATTGAAAGGTAATGAACAATTATTTGCAAGCAAATACAAGTTGTATTTACCATCCGATGAAGAATTAAGAGCAGAAATTGAATCACAGAAAACAATATTTGAATTACAAAATAATGAAAAGTAATAAGTATCTTGCGAGGTTATATTTATGTAGAGATCAATAAATAATACTATTATTCCAGTAACGATTTTCACGTGTAAATAAAGTTATAATTTTACGCACTAATGACTAACTTCTGTTATTTCCTTGTTGCATTACTCATAATTACATACAACTGCATACAGATAAAATATACATGATAGATAGAAGCATATAAAAGACGTAGATTTTCCGTGAAAAGTCGTAAAAAGTCGTGAAAAAGTCGTGAGAATGACCAGTTATCGTAATGATAGTTGGTCATTTTTTTGAAAATGAGTTTGATTTCTTGTGATGTGGTGTAAAAAATGATAATATGCTAAAATAAGATATAGCTATCATCTACACTTATATAGTACGAAATAAGAATTTGTGAGGACAAGGTTATGAACTTAAACAAAGAATTATACAGTATAATTTTTAAAAGGAAATCGTTTCATTTATTTAGAAATATTGGAAATGATTCTATATCTGCAAATGACATTGAGAATATCAAAGAAATATATAAGACACTTATCCCGCTATGTCCCGATATAAAAACAGCAATTAAAATTGTTCCTGCGAATGAAACTACTTGTAAACGTGGTCAACAGTTCTGCATTTTGCTATACAGTGAAAAGAGAGATAATTATTTGCAGAATATTGGGTATTTAGGCGAGCAATTAGATTTATACCTTGTTTCACAAAACATTGGAACACTATGGTTTGGAATTGGAAAGACGAATGAACCGTCATATGATGGTCTTGATTTTATCATAATGATTGCAATATCAAAAGTAGATGATGAAAGAAAATTCCGCAAAGATATGTTCAAGAGCAAACGAAAGTCTATGGATGAAATTTGGTTGGGAGAACCACTTGGGGGAATATCTGATATTGTTAGATTTGCCCCCAGTGCTTGCAATACACAGCCCTGGTTAGTAGAACATACTGATACCCTTTTAAATGTTTATAGGTATAAAAAGCAAGGTAAGCGAGGAATAATGCCTGCTGATAAAGTGTCTTTCTATAATCAAATTGATATTGGAATTTTCTTATACTTTCTTGATTTATGCTTGCAACATAAAGATATAAAGTATGAAGTACAATTATACACAGACAATGGGGCAGATGAAGAAAAAACATTAAACGCGGTTTATAAAATACTTTCATAATTCCCGTTATAAGATGTCATAATAAAGGCAATGAAAGACATATTTGATTTTGAGGAGTTTATGATGACAGAATTATTTGATGTATTTCCATATATAGAAAACGATAAAGTAATTATAAGAAAAATGGACATGAACGATGTTGCAGCATTGCCAGAGATTAGCAATAACGACAATGTTTATAAGTACATATCACCGTTTTTATATAAGGAAAGTAATAAAATGTTAGAGACTGCGATTAAAAATTTAGGTGGAAGAGATTTTGAGAAGAAAAAGCTAATAATTTCTAATGATGGAATATTTAGCAAGCAAAATTGGAATTACAACACTTAACGCATTTGTATAGAAAAATGTAGATAATTTGAATATCCGATAATTTCCAGTTTGTAAAGCGAATCTGAAGTATGACGCGATGTCATGCTTTTTTTGGATTGTCTAGTGTAACTCAAATAAAAAGATATTTCAAGAATAGACTTTTTAAAGGTAATAAGTCTATAATGTAAGAAAGTATGAAAGAAGATACAACAATACCAATAACAAGGCAAATAGGTAAATTAGAAGTTGATGAGGAGGTTTTGTATGGGGTTGTTTGATAGGTTTAAAAAGAAAAATTCAGAAAAAGATGTAGTTAAGAAAAAGCAATCAGCAGAAAAAACAAATAAAATTAAAAGTGGTACAAAAAGAAAAACTTTAGTTAAAGATTTTGATGAAATTTTTGAAAGAGGAAACGAAGAAGAAATAAAAGCAATATTTGAAAAATGCGATATCAATGCATATGGTGGGTACGATAAAACGAATGCCCTTTCTTTTAAACTTTCTGAAAATATAATGAAATGGCTTGTTGAACAAGGGGCAGATATTGATTATAAAGACACTTATCATAATACACCGCTCCACCACCAAGTGATAAATCCAAACGGAAATCCTGAATTTTTAATTCGATTAGGTGCCAATATAGAAGCTGTCAATTCAAGAAATGAAACACCATTATTTTATGCTACACAATACTTTCGTCTCAATCATCTAAAAACCTTAGTTGAAGCAGGAGCGAATATAAATGCTAAAAATGATATGAATCAAACACCATTACTAAAAGCAATGGCTGTTGCAAAAAATGCGAATATCCCTGATTTGGTTATAATGATAAAGTATTTAATAGATAAAGGTGCGAAGTTAAGCGGCGAAGAGCAAAAACAAGTAGAAAGAATCGGAACTGATTTTGAATGGTTTAGAGATCGTATAAATAAAGATTATATCGATGAAATAGAAAGCAGTTTAAAAGAATTATATAAAATTTTTAATGTGATGCCAATTCCCAAAAGAGTCGTATATGATGGAAAATCAAAAATTAAGGTCAAAGCTAAAAAGTGGGAAGATCAGCATGAAGAACTATGGCAACTACTTGTTCCATCATGTGGACATGCTTCAACGTTACAAGGAGAAGTGATTAGAATTTCAGGTAAATTATCACAGGAAATACTTGATAATGGTAAGATGAATTGGGATAAAGAGTATCTACAAATGGTCCAAGCATTATTGGGGTATTTAAGTCAAGGTAATCAATTGACAGAAAGTGAAAATAATGAATTTATAAATATCATCAACAAAATCAAACAAAATCATGCTTGGAATGATGAATTAAGTAGATTAAGCGAATTATGTGTAAAATGGGTGTTATTGAATACAGAACCTATACAATTAGGTAAAGCAGAGTATAAACGCTAAAAATCCAGTTTGTGTTAAGTATTCAACTTTGAATAACGTTTGTTTGTCTTGTATTAAATTAGATGACATAATAAAAAAGCCATGTGTAATATATGAATTAAAGAGTATAAAATGCCTTATCAAGTCGTGAAAATGATAAATCCGAACGCAAAAGAGGATATGGAGTTTTTACAGGAAGTATTAAAAAAGTACGATTTAGATAATGCGGATGAGTAGTCTTTTTCCTCTTTGCAGAAGATACAGTAAACAAAAAGCCCGATCAAGAGTGCAAAGCACCACTTCTGAAGAAGTGGTAGGCACTCGACAGGACTTTTTCTTTTCTATCTTTGATACTCAAGAGGACTATAGGAATATTTTTGAAAATTTATAATTTTGTAATAAGCAATATTTAGTATTAATCCAGTCTTTTGACACTAGATAATGCATGTAAAAAAATTTTGACACAGATATTTTGTGTATTCCAAACATTTTTGATAGACAGCAAAGCATAGAAGTGGGATAGTAACTGCGAAAGGAATGGTGTTATGAAAATAGGTGTAAAGTTAAAAGAAGCAAGGTTGCAAGCAGGTTTGACACAAGAAAATGTTGCTGAGGAAATTCAAGTTACACGTCAAACAATTTCAAATTGGGAAACTGAAAAATCTTTTCCGGATATTGTTAGTGTAATTAAATTAAGCACCTTATACAACATCAGCCTTGATAAACTGTTGAAGGGGGATGAGGAAATGATAGAGCATTTAGAAAAGAGTACCAATATCGTAAAAAGCAATCAAAAATTGATAATAGCGATTATTGCAAATGTGATGATGATAATTGCTTTTATACTATTCAATGGGCTAATAATTAGCAATCAATACTTGATTATGGGCGGTTCTGCTCTTGGTATCATTGGTACTTGCTATTTATTTTATCAGATAATTAGAAAAATCTAAGGAGGAAAGTAAAATGATAGTAGTAGCTTCGATTATGGTTTTTATGGTTTTGCTCGGTGCTTTTACTTTAATGTATCAGATTTTCAGGTTAGTAGTTCTCGATGCAGAAAGCAGAGGAATGAAACACCCTACATTTTGGGGAATATTCTCACTAAGTGGCAATAATGGCGGTGGTGGGCTTATATTATATTTATTGGGAAGAAACAGATTTCCGGCTAATATGACAGAAACTACAAAAGAATCATTCGATTCTCGAAAAAGGAAAGCTGGATTGTCTTTGTGCTTCATAGCAATAGGTACAATCGCCTTGATTTTTATTGCTTTATTTGGAAATCTTTAATTAGCAAACAAAATAAGAAAAATTAAAATCAATTTATTTGGCTCATACAAGTATCATGTCTTGTGCGAGCTTTTTCTTTCTCTCTTTTTCGCATTTCCAAAAGGTATAAATGGTACTCCGTTTATATTCCAAATTTGCGGAAAGAGGGTGAGAGACAGATGAAGATATTGCACGTTATTCAATATTAAGAGATAATGAGCAATTGTTTCAAGTAAATACAAATTGTGTTTACCGCCCGATGAAGAATTAAGAGCAGAAATCAAATCACAGAAAGCAATATAGAGGTTATATTTAGGGAGATATTAATAAATTTCCAGAATACTTTTATGAATTAAGATTGAAACACAATAACTAATAAAGGATTATTTGAAGGGAAGTTCAATCAAAAATGCCCATTGACTATTTTCTCATATGAAGAACAAGTAAAATTGCACCCTTTACAAAGCGTGGATTTTTCAATAGCAGAAAAAAATGACAACGCTTATAACAGCATGATATAATGCAGATAAAGAAAAATTTGAATTTAGAGGGATAATTGATTATGAATAAGGTATGGTCAGAACTGAATAAAATAATGCAAGCGCAAATCAAAAAGAAAGATACCTATGAAGCAGGCATTGCTACACTATTTGATTTGCGAAATCAGTTAATGGAATGCTTAACATCCTTTCATAAGGAATTGAGTAGAAAAGATTTTGACGCAATTCCGTTTATAAACACAGACGGTTATCATAGTAAAACGATTGCATATTCAATTTGGCATATTTTCCGAATTGAAGATATAGTTGCTCATACATTGATAAATGAGAGCGAGCAAGTTTTTTTTGCGGGAAACTATCAAGAACGTATCAATTCACCTATAATTACAACAGGAAATGAACTGGTAAAAGAGCAGATTGCAGATTTTTCAAAACAGCTTAACTTGAAAGAACTTTATTCATATATATCTGAGGTAAAGGATAGCACTGAGAAGATAATCAATAGTTTATCTTATGATGAATTGAAAAAGAAAATATCAGAAGAAAGAAAAAAACAGTTAAAATTATTGAATGTTGTAAGTAAGGATGAAAATGCAAGTTGGCTCATTGATTATTGGTGCGGTAAAGATATTCGTGGGCTAATACAAATGCCATTTTCAAGACATTGGATTATGCACATAGAAGCAAGTTTGCGTATAAAAAATAAGATACATTCATAAGCACAAATCGCCGTTTTTAGAACTAAGAAAATTGGAAATTAGAAATGAGGTGTTTTTATGGAATATCTTAGAGTAACTAATGAGAATATAGACAAAGAGCATATATGCTGTGCTATTTCAAATAACAATGATATTCAGGTATCATCAAAAAAGGCTTGGTTACAAGAACGATTTGATGAAGGCCTAATTTTTCTAAAGAGTGTAGCACGAGGAAAGTGTTTTGTTGAGTATATTCCTGCTGAAAACGCTTGGAACCCAATTGTTGCAGATGATTTTATGTATATTAACTGTCTTTGGGTAGCTGGATCATTCAAGGGGCACGGATACTCAACAGACTTATTAAATGCGTGTATTGAAGATAGTAAAATCAAAGGAAAAAAAGGGGTATGTATTCTATCTTCCAAAAAGAAAAAACTCTTTTTAGCTGATCCTAAATTTTTAAAATACAAAGGTTTTACCGTTTGTGATGAAGCAGATAATGGTATTCAATTATGGTGTTTATCATTTGACAGCAATGCTTCTTTACCTAAATTCAAAGAGTGTGCGAAACACCCTCACATTGATGAAATGGGATATGTTTTATATTATACCTGTCAATGTCCATTTAACGCAAAATATGTCCCTATTGTAGAAGAAGTCGCAAAAGAAAAGGGCGTACAGTTTAAAGCTATTCATTTGCAAAGCAAAGAACAAGCACAAAGTGCACCTACGCCGATTACAACGTATGCTCTGTTCTATAATGGGAAATATTTAACTAATGAACAGATGAATGATAAGAGATTTTTAAAGTTGTTGGCAAAATAAATTCCGTTTATCTTATTAGTGAACCCTTAAAAAGGGTGATATAATGGCAGATTTTAAGTATCAGGGTTAATCTATTTATGATGAAGAATACGGGCAGGGAGAACCACTTATTTTCTTACATGGCAATACGGCTTTCTCTAAAATGTCTGGACTTCTTTTGCCGTTGTACATAGATAAATTCAGAATAGGATAGTTGATATTAGCTGTCCTGTTTTACGTTTAAAATGATGGATTTTATAAATATTTGGTAAAAATAGTGCTAATTTCTGGTGATGTGGTATTAAAAATATCATCGTGTTATAATGAGGCATATAGGTAAATTTGAATTCTTGAAAATGAGGAGAATATGTGATGAAAGACGTATTAGAATTTGCTAATAGAGATGAATTTAGAAAATGGTTATCTTATAATTGCTTATCAAACGAGGGCGTTTGGATTTTATTTAGAAAATCAGGAGAACCAAAAACAATAAAGGCAAATGAAGCACTTGAAGAAGCATTATGTTTTGGGTGGATTGATGGACAAATGCAAAGACTTGATGATAAAACTTATAAAAAATATTTTTCAATGCGTAGGCAAAAAAGTAAGTGGTCGGAAAAAAATAAAGCATTAGCAGAAAGCCTTGAAGAAAGAGGTCTTATGACTGAATATGGCAGAAATAAAATGGAAGAAGCTAAAAATAATGGACAATGGAATGCACCAAAAGCTCTTGAAATAACAGAAAAACATATATTAGAAGTATTGAATGTTCTAAAAGAATATGAACTTGCTTATAAAAATTTTCAATCAATGTCTCCATCAGTTAAGAAAACTTATACGAAAGCCTATTTTGATGCTAAGACGGATAAAGGTAGAAAAAAGAGAATTGATTGGATGGTAGATAGACTTAATAAAAATTTGAAACCAATGTAGCAAATTGAAAATACCAGTTTGTTTGTAACTTCGGTAAACTACCATTATTTTCTCATTGATTTTTTATAATCGCATACAACTGCATACAGGTAAAATTTACCCACAAGATAGACGTAAATAAAAGATAGACTTTCTGTAAAAATTGTGAAAGTGGCGAGTTATGGTAATACAAAATTGGTCATTTTTCTATCTGAAATTAAAGTTTAATTTCTAGTGATGTGGTATTAAAAATTCCAGAATGTTATTAAAAAATATCAATTTTGAATGTGCTTGAGTCCCAGTTGGAATTGCACAGCCCACATAATTTCAAATTTTATAATCAGACATCGGCTTGTCCGATTTTTATATTAAAATTTTTAAACCTGGAATAAATCTTTCCTATTGTATAAGAGGTAATAGTAAATAAAATTATTAGAGAAAGATAATTATAATATTATATGAGAAATTTTTTACAATAAAGTAACCTACTGTTACTAAGGAACCGGTAATAGTTGCTGGAACAAAGAAGATATTTCTGAAGTATTTGATAAATCATTAATAAAGTTTTGAACGCTAGGATATGCTGATATCTCGATAAACCATATATCTACAGTAGTTTTTATAATCATTTCTCTAGGTGTAAACAACAAAAAAGCATATCCTCATGAGAATATAAATAACTATAATATCTAATAGGTGTATTAAGTTTATAAATTGGCTACCTTATGGTATTACAAATGCTAGTATGCTAGAATGAGGTATATAGATTTTTACGGAGATGATAAAATGGAGTTTAGATTAGCCGTTCTACAAGACTTAGCAGAGATAAAAGATATGTATAAGCAAATCATTGAAAATATGAATAAACAGGATATACAAATTTGGGACGATATTTATCCTTGTGAATTCTTTGAGGAAGATATAAAAAATAAACAGCTTTATGTTTTACTTAATAAGAATGGTATGATCGTATCGGCTTTTGTTTTGCATGATGCAATCTCAAAAGAAAATACAATAACTTGGAGTGATCATTACGCAAAGGCTCTATATGTGGATCGATTAGGTGTAAATGTCAAGTGTTTAAAAAAAGGAATAGCTAGTTTAATGCTTAATAAAGCAAAGGAAATGGCCAAAACATTAGGAGCTGAATATCTTAGACTTTTTGTGGTAGATATAAACAAACCGGCTATCCAACTTTATATAAAAAACGGGTTTATAAAAGCAGATGGTGTTTATGATGAAATATTCGATGATGGTTTTGTGTTACATGAATATGGGTATGAAATAAAGATTATATAAGAATTATTAATCTGGTTTCCATAGAAAATAATAAAATCTTAGGTTGCCAAATGGTAAAAGATACAATAATAGAAAAATGAGTATGGCAGATAAAACACTTAATACAGAGGAAATAACAAATTTAATCAAGCTATCATTATATGATTTTTTTGATGAAAAGTATGAAAGGGAATACCTGT
Organism: Eubacterium sp. 3_1_31; assembly: GCF_964249515.1. NCBI lineage: Bacteria > Bacillati > Bacillota > Clostridia > Eubacteriales > Eubacteriaceae > Eubacterium > Eubacterium sp. 3_1_31. Next base: position 11,692 of record NZ_CAXUBY010000046.1, on the reverse strand, counting down.
GAAAAAAGGTGGTGAAGCATAGATGTATGAGTATAATGACTGTTATAAAAGTATTATATAGATATACATAAGCCGTATGAAAGATCATGCTAATCACTGAATAATTTACAATAATTAGAAATTAAAACAAAAAATACCAATATAATAGCTAAAAAATAATAAGCGCTTACAGAAAAATTAAATTAGCTATTGCATTATAAAAATTTTTATGGTAATTTATAAATGTAATGATGGTGATGTGATTATTAAGTTAAGCAAGACCTGTTTACAACATATATTTTGTTGTATCCGTCTTGCTTTTTTTGTACGCAAAAGGAGGTTATATCATGCAAATCTATAAAGTGATCAACAACAATATGGTGTCAATACGTACTTCTGAAAATCAAGAAATTATGTTAAAAGGTTTATCTATCGGTTATAAAAAAAGACCCGGTGATGAAGTAGATGAAACCAAAATAGAAAAACGATTTGTCTTAGAAGACATCTCTTTGATCAGAAGATTCAACCAAATGTTTACAGAGATTGATAAACAATTGATAGATGCCTGCATTGATGTAACTTCGATGATTAAAGAAAAGTCCAAAACAGAATTAAGTGATGCGTTATATGTAACATTATTGGACCATGTCAATAATTTAGTGGATCGCCTGCAACAAAATATATCATTTGATAATTCTATTTTATGGGATTTACCGAGAGTATATCCCGATGAATATAAAATAGCAGTCCATGCAGTGAAGTTGTTGAATGAAAAAATGCCATATAAAATAGATGAAGATGAAGCCAATTTTATTACATTGCATATCGTAAATGCAGAGAAATCAAATGATATGCATAAGACATATCAAATGACTGGTTATATTGAAGATATTTGTGACATAGTGGCAAGTGATTTCAACATAGCATTTGGTAATACAAATGATTATCATTATAACCGCTTTGTGATGCACCTACGATTTTTAATCGAAAACATACAATTGCATGTTGTATTGGATGTACAAAATGAAAATGGCATTTTAAATACGTTAACGGATAAATATCCACAAGTTTGGCAAGTTGTTCAAAAAATCAGCAATTATATTGATGCTTGTATGAATTATAAATTGAATGATGAAGAAAAATTATATTTAATGATTCATCTCGTACAGATATTTACGAAAAAATGAATGGTTAAATATAAAAATGAAGGAAAGGAGAGGATAAAAAGAAATTCTATATAGTTACGGCCGGCTTATAGAATATTTAAAAAATAAGATAAGAGAAAAGGATATAGATGAATGATTTTAGGAAAGGAGAAAATATTAGAAAATGTTCTAATTAAAATAAAATTTATATGGATAAAAATAAAACACTAGCACAAGATGTGCTTCAAAAGATAGGCGGTAAAGAAAACATTATTTCTGTATTTCATTGCGCTACCCGTCTAAGATTTGAATTGCAAGATCAAACAAAAGTAAATGAAGAAGAATTAAAAAAAGTAAATGGTGTTCTTGGTATTAAAAAAGCCGGAACCAGCTTTCAGGTCATCATTGGACCAAATGTGTCATTGGTTTATGATGAATTATGCAATATGGCAGAATTGGATAAAAAGGATGAAATTAAAGAAAATTTGGATGATGTGAAAGAAAAACGTAAATTTTCTTTTAAGTGGTTATTTGATGTCGTAATTACCTATATCATGAACTCTGTCGCTCCTATCATCCCTATATTGATTGGTGCATCTATTTGGAAAACGGTAGTAACTTTACTAGGACCTGATATGTTCAATGTAATATCAAATAAATCTGATTTCTTTATTACCTGTAACTTCTTTTTTGAAGCATTATTCTATTTCTTCCCACTGTATATTGGTTATACAGCGGCAAAGCAGTTAAAGGTAAATCCTATGTGGGGTATCTTCTTAGGGGCAATGATTATTACACCGAGTTTTATGGCTCTTGTCGGTGTGAGAGAGTCTATTAGTTTCTTTGGTATCAATGTTCCTGTATCCAATTATTCACAACAGTTTTTACCGGTACTGATTGGTGTATGGATCTTTAAATATGTAAATAAGTTCCTTACAAAATATACACCGACCATGATAGCTTCATTAATCGTACCAATACTAAATGTCATGATCATGGCTATTGTGATGTTTGTATTCTGTGCACCGTTGGGTTCTTATTTGAGTCAGTTGTTGAGTGATTTCTTTATGTATTGTGCAAACGCAGCAGCACCAATTCGAATTATTGCTTTAACGATCTATACGGCATTAAATCCGTTTATGATTTTATTTGGATTGCATGTGACTACCTATGTTGCGGCTGTTACAGCTGCTGCTCCAATTGGTTTTGAAGCATTTGTTTTACCGGCTGGAGTAATTACTTCCTTTATTATTTATGGTATGGCATTGGGCGCAGCGTTTAAATTCAAAAAGAATAAAGATATTCCGATGGGATATTTTGTATCTGGCTTTGTAGCGGGTATTACCGAACCATCGCTCTATGGAGTTTGTTTAAAATCTAAAACATCCATCCTGGTATTGGTTATATGCAACGCTATCGGAGGATTACTGCTAGCTGTATTTAATATTAAATGTGCATTGATGGCATCTGTTAACATTTTATCCGTAGTACCGTATTTCAGTGTTGGATCAACATTTAATGTTGTGGCAGGAACCATTATTGCATTGGGTTGCTGTTTGATGGCGGCTTTAGGTGTAAACTTTTTTGCAAAATTTGATGAACAATAAATGAGGTGTAGAAAATGACAAAAGTAGAATTTATAAATCACAAGGATCAGCCTTTATATGCAACTATAAAAGATGTAAACAACAAAGACTTAGCAACTAAAAGACCGGAAGTATTCGATAACGATTATGATGGGCATTCTATCTTATCTTTGGCGGATATTATCGCTATGGTATTTCCAAATGGAGATGTTACTCAAAAACCAATGCTTTATATTCGCCATACGGATATGATTAAAAATCAATATCGCTTTGGCGATATCGTAGAATTAGGTGATACATACCTTGATGTACAAAAAGGGGTATATCATGAAGAAGAAATTGCGCAAGCAGGAACAAAAATAAGTGAATATCACGAATTTGAGGATGGCATGTATGGCTTTGAATCAAAAGAACCATTCTCACAGTTAAAGTTTAATGAAGATTATTTTACCGCAAAGGAAGGAAATGTATTTTCCATAAAAGGAGAAGGATGGCCTAAGACGATTTTTGAACATCAATCTATGTACAATCATGTCGCAACGATTATACGTCCTGCTACGGTTAGTGGAGTATATGAAGGTAAACCAATCTTTGGATTAGGTGAACATGATCGCCTATTTATTCCGACAGAAATCAATGGCTTTGATGGCATAACGAACAACTTCGGCTATGTTTATATGAATATGATGGGAATTCGTGAAGATGGACGCAGAGAACAGGCGCTGATAAGTCTTGAATTTTCAGGAAAGATTTTTGCTTACTATTATATTGATGGAGAAGAGCCGATTTTAACCGATCATGTCACAATGGAAGCAGAATGGGAGCATTTACCATATGTTAATGATGGTACATGTGTATTTAAAGATGCAATCTTTAGATTCTGTGGAAAAGAATTTCATTTCGAAGGGAAATGGGGATGCAAAGGATTTACACCAAAACCACGTGTGGAAAAGCATGGGCAGTCACAAATTTTTGGTACATGGTATGAAGGGAAAATACCATACCGCCATCGTGTATATTTAACCTTTGGTGAAAATATGGAGGCTTATGATGTTAAGCTAAAAGAATTAGGCTTTGATGTGAAGTAAAGGAGACTTATATGAAAAAGAGTGTATTTAGAGAAGATTTTTATTGGGGAGGGGCTACGGCATCAAACCAATGTGAAGGTGCGTGGAAACAGGATGGTAAAGGAGAATCCTGTGCCGATCATTTTACGGTCGGTAAAGTTGATTCCCCACGAAGATTTACAAAAGAAATAGAAGAAGGATCGATTTATCCATCTCATTTTGCAGTTAATCATTATAATCAATATGAAGAAGATATAAAACTCTTTGCAGAGATGGGATTTAAGATGTATCGTTTGTCTATCAATTGGACACGTATTTTTCCAAATGGAGATGATCAAAAGCCTAATCAAAAAGGTTTAGATCATTACCGCTCAGTTTTAGAACTATGTAGAAAGTATGGTATTGAACCGTTAGTTACAATGTCACATTATGAATTTCCTTATCATTTAACAAAGAAGTGGAATGGATGGGAAGATCGAAGAACGATTGATTGCTTTGTTACATATACCAAAACGATTATGGAGGAATATAAAGATTTGGTAACCTATTGGTTAACCTTTAATGAAATCAACACACCTTTGATGGGTGGCGGTGTTACCATGTCACTAGGTATGATGCCAAAAGAAGAAAAACTATTCTTTGGCAAAGGAGATAAAATCACACCTAATGATGCAAATCTTATTGTAAATGGCATGCATCATCAATTTATCGCTTCTGCAAAAACGGTAATTGAAGGGCGCAAGATAAACCCGAATTTTAAATTTGGTTGTATGATTGCCAGCAATGTCGTTTATCCATACACTTGCAAACCGGAAGATGTCATGAAGGCGTGGGAAGTGCAACAAAGAACCAACTATTATTGTGGTGATGTCATGGTTAGAGGTGAATATGCACCTTTTACTAAGTCTTACTTAAAAGATTTACAGGCAACTATTCATACATTGCCTGAGGATGATGCTATCCTTAAAGAAGGTGTGGTAGATTATTATGCATTCTCTTATTATATGTCCGGCTGCGGTACTGCGGATAAAGAAATTTTAGAGAAAAACAAAAGTATTTTCTCAACTGCCAAAAATCCATATTTAAAGGCTTCTGAATGGGGCTGGCAAATTGATCCGGAAGGACTTCGCTATTACCTAAATGAAACATATAATCGTTATAAAGTGCCTTTGATGGTAGTGGAAAATGGTTTAGGCGCTAATGACAAGCTTGAAAACGATACCGTTCATGATAGCTATCGTATTGATTACTTAAGACAGCATATTCAGGCAATGGCAAAAGCGGTGGAAGATGGTGTAGATATTCTTGCCTATACAATGTGGGGATGCATTGATATTGTTTCTGCATCTACTGGAGAAATGAAAAAACGTTATGGTTTTATTTATGTCGATATGGATGATTGTGGCAAAGGTACTTTGAAAAGATATAAAAAGGATAGTTTTTATTGGTTCAAAAAAGTTATCCAAAGCAATGGAGAAGATTTAAGCGATTAAAAAATAACTTTAAATTTAAATGAAATTTTATATCTAATTTTTGATTATCCGTATAAACACTATACTTTCAAATATTTTGAAGTATAGAAAAGCACTCATTTTACCACGAATTTACCATAATTAAACGAGCCTTGATATGACTATAAATAACACTAAAAAGACCTCACACCTAAACGGTGTCTTTTTTAAAAGCAGTCAATCATAAGACCAACTGCTTTGTAAATATAGATATTAAATTGTTAAGCTGAGATTTTACTTAGATTTATCTTTCACTGGTTTGCTATTTTCATCATTTTCTCCTTCAAGCCATGCCATTATGCCAAAGTTACAAAATGGATAAATTATTACTTCTTTATAAACTTCTTGCTCACAACGAGGGCAGATGACATATTCTTCACCTTTTACATTTTTTAATTACCGAAATGCCCTTTTTTATTTGCAAATTACATGTCTTATAGCTTACCATGTTTTTCGTATCTTGCGACTCTTGATATTTTGTTATCCTCATCTACAAATACTACTTTAGGTGGATTTTTCTTTACCTCTTCTGGAGTCATCTGTGCATAGCACATTATGATTATCTTATCACCTGTCTGAACACATCTTGCAGCAGCTCCATTGAGACATATCATTCCGCTGCCTCTTTCTCCTGCAATTGTGTATGTCTCAAATCTGTTCCCATTATTTATATCTACGATACTTACCTTTTCATACTCCAAAATTCCGGCACTGTCAAGTAAGTCTTCGTCTACAGTGATGCTTCCTACATAATCAAGTTCTGCTTGAACTACTGTAGCTCTGTGTATCTTCCCCTTTAACATTTCAAATGTCATATTTAACCCCCGTTTAACCTTCGTAAATAAAGTTGTCAATCAATCTGGTTTTGCCGATATAAACTGCCATGGCAACTAGTACTGGTGCTGTCATCTCCTTGACCGGTTTAACTGAAACAGCGTCTACAGCCTGAACATAATCTATTTTCGCCATAGGCTCAGTTTCAATAAGCTTAATCATTTCTGATACAATTTTATCTGTATCTTTTTCTCCTGCTTTTGCCATATCTTCTCCGAGCTTAACTGCTTTGCTTAAAATTAGTGCCGCCTTTCTCTCATCTTTGCTTAGATATGTATTTCTTGAACTCTTTGCAAGACCATCCTCTTCTCTAACTATAGGGCAGCCCACAATTTCGATATCAAAGTTCAAATCTCTAACCATTCTTTTTATAATCGCAAGCTGCTGTGCATCCTTTTGACCAAAGTAAGCTCTGTCGGGATTTACAATATTAAAAAGTTTAGATACTACTGTGCCTACACCCCTGAAATGTATTGGTCGTGATTTTCCACAAAGTTCCTCTGAAAGACTTTCTATGTTTACATATGTTGAAAAATCGTCAAAATACATATTTTCCGGCTCAGGATTAAATATTAAATTAGCACCTGCCTCCTCACATAGCATAGTATCCCTTTCCAAATCCCTCGGATAGCTTTCCAAATCTTCCCCTACTCCAAATTGAGTCGGATTTACAAAATCACTGACAACAACTCTATCGTTTTCTGAAACAGCCCTTGTAATTAAACTCTTATGTCCTTCGTGCAAAAATCCCATAGTAGGAACAAGACCTACTGTAAGACCTTCTTTCTTCCATTCTTTGACTATAACTCTCACTTCATCTACGGTTTTTACTATTTTCATCGTTCTATCTCCTAATATAACTTGTTAATTACATCTTCTGAAATTTTAAATGTGTGTTCAGGTGCTGGAAAGCTTCCCTGTTTAGTTTCTTCTATATATGCAGCAAAGGCTTCTTTCATTACATCTCCTACCTTTGCGAATTGTTTTACGAATTTAGGTGTAAAGTCAGAGACCATTCCAAGCATGTCCTGATAAACGAGAATCTGTCCATCGCAGCCAGATCCTGCACCTATTCCTATTGTAGGAATATTAATGCTTTCAGAAATAATTTCCGCTAATTTTGCAGGTACGCATTCCAAAACAATCGCAAATGCTCCTGCTTCTTCAACAGCTTTTGCCTCTTCAATGAGTTTCTTTGCTCCCTCTTCACTTTTTCCCTGAACTTTAAAGCCTCCAAAAACGTTCACTGACTGAGGTGTAAGTCCAATATGTGCCATAACAGGAATTGAAGCAGCTGTAATAGCTTTAATCTGTGGACAAACAGAGGCTCCACCTTCTAGCTTTACTGCTTGACATCTTCCTTCTTTCATAAGTCTTCCTGCGTTATACATGGCCTCTTCAACTGAAACTTGATATGACATAAACGGCATATCTCCAACTACTAAGGCATCTTTGGCACCTCTTGTAACTGCTCTTGTATGGTGAATCATATCTTCCATTGTTACCGGCAAAGTATTTTCGTATCCGAGCATAACCATGCCAAGAGAATCTCCAACGAGAATACCGTTAATACCTGACTGATCCATCAATTTAGCTGTCGAATAGTCATAGGCTGTCAGCATTGTAATCTTATCGCCCTTAACCTTCTGTTCTTTAAAAGTGGATACTGTGTTTTTCATTTTTAATTACCTCCGTCATCTTCAAATAGTCACTGTCTAAATGTTTTTCCTGTGCAATACTGAGAAGCTTTTCTGAAAGCAAAAGATATATCATCTCATATCCCACCTTTTCCTCAGACTCGTTTATCCATGCTGCCTTAATAGCTTCAATGTGTTTTGTGATAGTCGACAAATCATTTCGCTCAACAGGACCTGTGAGGGCAGCCGCAACCCCTTTTTCTGCCAATGTGTCGGCATTTCCAGTAAACAAAGGCACTAAGGCTTTCTTTGCATCTTTTTTATCAAAGCCGCATTTTACAAGCATTTCAGCCCCCACTTGAAAAAGTCCGTTTACGAGATTGCTTACAACTACTGCACCGCAGTGGTAAAGAGATTTATTTTCCGCTCCCATTGCGATTACCTTATTTCCTGCTCGCTCAAAGATACTCTTAATCTCATCTAGATTCTCTGCCGAACCCTCCACAGTAAAATAAGCCTTATTCAAGTGTTTCCATGATTCGCACTTATCACTTATTGCATATAGGGGATGTACCGAATAGATATTTGCACCGAGGTTTTCACCATCAAAAAAAACGGTTGATGAAATCGAACCACTGCAATGACAAATATTTTTATTTTTAATATCCAGATTCTTCATATAATCCCATACTTTGCTTATCTGTCCATCAGGCACAGTAATAAACAGGGTATCACTGTCACTTAAGATATTCTCTATACTCTTATATAGTTTTGTGTTAGTAAAATCTGCTGCTGATTTAGCTGATTCCGGTGATTTGCTGAAGTAACCCGTAATCTCTACGCCGTTTTCCTTCAGGTATTTTCCAAGGGAAAATCCTACTTTCCCCGCTCCGATAAATCCTGCTCTCATATCGATCACTCCTTTCTGGGAAGTGACAATCATGAAAATCTGCATGGATGAGGTCTCGTTCAAACTGATATAATCCTCATGGTTTAAAAATAAAAAATATGTGGTATAGTTTCTGTTCGAATACTATCTACCCATTACTATAGCACCTATTTAAGTGATTGTACAGAGAAAAAAATAAGGCACCACTCTAACTAATTTATCATTAAAGTGATGCTAATATAAATCGTGTTATTTAGCTTTTCTGTATTTAATCATTTTCACAATCTGAATTATCAAAGTCGGGATAAAAATATAAAGCATGACAAAACACTTCTTCATTTTTCGCTTGATTACCCACCACAGAAAAGAAAGAACCCTGTAAAGAGCCTTACCACCATTGGTGGTGCTTTGCACTCTTGATTGGGCTTTTTGTTTGCTGTATCTTTCATGCAAGAGGAAAATTAAAGTCCTCTATTCCATTTCTCTTTTAGATAATCTTCATAGTCCGTTTCATTAAAATCTAATTGTGGCGAAGTGTTGGGAATGTTGTTTCTGTTGTCTATATCTGCAAGCTGACGGAATATCCAATCATCATAAGGGTCGTGATATTTATACTCTTTGGGCTGTTCTCTGTATCGGTCTAACCCTCGCATTTCCTTATGTACTTTCATCATGCGTTCCAATTTCTGACGCTGTATCAACTGCTTGATTTCCATAAGTTCTTCCAACTCTACTACCTCACTAGAAAGATAATTGCTAATGTATCTAATCAATGTAGTTTCCATGTAAAATCTACATTCTTTTTCGTCATTGAAAAATTCATTTTCAGACAAATAATCTAAGGAAACATTAAAATCCTGTTCTCGTTTGATAACGTCCATGATATATGGCTCGGTGTGGTCAATATATTTCCATTCCCCCGACAATAATTCATTCGGTGTTACTCCCAGCACGTCCATTATCTTTTCCAATGTATCAAAGGTAGGATAATTCACACCTCGTTCAATCTTGGAAAGGCTCTGCATATTGATACCGATTTTATTGGCAAGTTCCTGTTGTTTCATTCCCCTGTGTTTTCTTATGATTTGTATGTTTTCTCCTAAGAAACTGATTTTCTTTTCATAATACTCCATAACTTAGTATAACCGCTCCTTTCGTTGCTTTTATTGTCATTTATAAGCATATCATACTTAATATATATCGAAAAGTCAATCGAAACTTCTTGACAAGTAATTCTAGTGGCGTTATTATCTTATCAGACAGAGTGATTAAGCACGCTAGGGTCAATCACACACTTGAGTAAGCATATATAAGAGATGTTTTCACTTTGATAGCATGAATGAGCATGGACTATCAGACTAAAAATAGGGTTTCTGACTGGGGCTGTTTCGTTTAGCCACGAGCCTCTCAAGGCTCGTGAGCGTTAAGAACGGAACAGACACAGGAAGAAAGGGAACGCCTTTAGGCGCTCGTAAAGGGCGTATATGTAACACCGCCCTGCGTATACATGTCATAGTACCTAGAAACTGTGATAAATAAAGGAAAAACACGATTTTTACCCCGCAAAAAACGGGGCATACGAAAGGAGAAATGCACTATAACTACACACAAAAATTTATCCGTTAAGATTGATTACATCAGCATTGTATTTGAAACGGCAACCGCTGAAGATGTAATCATGCACATTTTAGATTTACCGACTGACATTTTCAATGTTTATCCAGCAACGATAAAATTCAAGACTTATCAAGCACGCTGGCAGGTTGGAGATATTTATGTATCGGGAGACGCAAGAAAGACAGAGGATAACCCACAGGGGCTAGGCTGTTATCTTGTTATGACTGGCAGAGGTTGTGATGATATTTTCCGTATTCTCAACAATAGGAATTATACCTTTGGGGATATGTTCCGACGCTGTGAGCGAAGATACGGACTGGATAACTTCCATTTCACAAGACTTGATATTGCCATTGATGATAAAAACGAAAAACCATTCTTTACCATAGAGCAGATAAAGAAGAAATGCGAAAAAGAGGAATTTATCTCGAATAGTGAGGGCTACCACTTTGACGAAAGCAAGTTTGATGATTTCGACACCGCAAAGACTGTTTATATCGGTGCTGGTAAATCGGGATTGTCCTACCGTTTTTATGATAAAGATAAGGAAGTCTGTTCAAAGCATAATAAGACACTTGATGAAGTCGGCAGTTGGAAACGGACAGAAATGCAACTGCGTGATGATAAGGCTCATGCCTTTGCCATGACATTCAAGGACAGACCGCTGGAACTTGGGGAACTGGCTTTCGGACTATTGGCAAACAACCTACGCTTTGTCGTGCCAAACAGAAATGAAAGTAATAAGAGCAGATGGAAAACGTGTCGGTTTTGGGAACGCTTTTTAGGGGCTGTGGAAGTCTTAAAACTGCAAGTACCGAAACTACATAATTCTCTTGAGGAAACACAGCAATGGCTCACAGAGGGTGGCGTGATTTCCGCTGTGAAAAGTTTTTACTTCTTGGAAGAACATGACGCATTAGGTGGACTGGAAAAAGTGGGAACTATGCTTGATAAGGCAAGATACAGCAATTCCCTTTCCAGCAAACTAACCGCCCACTTACAGAGGATAGACCGCACCGACCTTATCCCCTATATCCAGTATGACACGAAACATGGGAAAGGGGGTATCTGATGAATAACAACGATATTCCTGTATGGGAAAAATACACCCTTACCATTGAAGAAGCGTCAAAGTATTTCCGTATCGGAGAAAACAAGTTAAGACGCTTGGCAGAGGAAAACAAGGACGCTGGCTGGCTCATTATGAATGGCAACCGCATACAGATTAAACGCCGACAGTTTGAAAAGGTCATTGACAAATTGGACGCAATCTAATGCAAATGAGCCTTGTATGTGTTATGATAAACACAAGTCATATCAAGGCTCTTTCCAATAAGGAAAGGAGCAGACACCATGAAAGAAAAAAGACGGGATAGCAAAGGACGTATCCTGCATACTGGAGAGAGCCAACGAACAGACGGAAAATA
>NZ_CAXUBY010000045.1:0-23499 GCF_964249515.1 Eubacterium sp. 3_1_31 | reverse complement strand
TTCGCGTGTTCAGTTCTCCAACACAATTTTAATTGATTGTGCAGTGTCTACTCTTTTCAAGTAGAAACGTCTCGCACGGTTTTTTGGGTCAGCATAGCCGCCTTTATTTCCTGTGCCGCAATAGGTGTCTGCGATATTCAGCCATAACGTACCGTCCTTTCTAAGCACCCGGTAAAGCTCGCGAAAAACAGAGGTCAGCCTGTCAATATACTGTTCCGGCGTATCCTCCTGTCCGATTTGTGCGTCAAGCCCATAGTCCCGCAGCGCAAAGTACGGCGGGCTTGTAACGCAGCAATGGACGCTTTCACTGGGTAATTCCTGCAAAGCACAAAGCGCGTCCCGGTTGATAATCACGTCTGTTTTCATAGGCTGCTCACTTCCTCCGGCTTCGTCGTCATAATGCGGTAAAGCTCGGTATCTTTCGGGAAATGGTCTACAAAGGGCAGCACCACATTTCCATAAAAGATAAGTCCCTCGCCTGCTTCGGTATGGGTTACATACTTCATCTGTTGCGGGGAGATATTAAGCTGCTTTGCAAGGATAGCCCGGTCGCCCTGCGCCTGATTGAGCATGAGGACAAAATCAGAGTTTTCAAAGATATTTTCCACCTCGCGTGAAGCAAGCAAGTCCTTAATATTCTGTGTGATAGCTGTCGGTATGCCGCCCCATTTACGGAAACGCTTCCAAATCTCCACACTGTAAGCTGCGGTCTGTTCCTCTTTTAAGAGCAAGTGAAATTCGTCCATATAGTAGCGGGTGGACTTTTTCTCTGCCCGGTTAATGGTAACGCGGTTCCATATCTGGTCTTGCACAATGAGCATACCTAACTTTTTGAGCTGCTTTCCAAGCTGCTTTATATCAAAGCAGACAAGGCGGTTAGAAAGCTCCACGTTGGTTCTGTGGTTGAATACGTTAAGGCTGCCGGAAACATACAGCTCCAATGCTGCGGCAATGCGGGCAGCTTCCGGCTCCGGCTGCTTTAACAGCTCGTCGTAAAGGTCGCCCAAGATAGGCATTTTCTCCGGGTCGGGGTCAGCAAGGTAGTCCCTATACACATTTCTTACAGCGCGGTCAATGACGGTCTTATCAACAGGCTGTAAGCCCTCCTTGCCGCCAATGACAAGCTCGCAGAGAGAAAGGATAAAATCGCTTTTCAGTGCAAGGGGGCTGTCGTCCTCGGAATAGTTGAGGTTCATATCCATAGGGTTCACATACTGGGGCGTACCGTCCATACCTTTGCCTGTCGGGGATAACCGTATCACTTGCCCGCCAAGCCGTTTTACAAGGGCAAAATACTCCGCTTCCGGGTCGCAGATAAAAATATCGTCGTCGGTAATGAGAAAAGCATTTGTGATTTCCCGCTTTGCCGCAAAGGATTTTCCGCTGCCCGGTGTTCCCAAGATAAGCCCGTTTGGATTTTTAAGCTGCTTGCGGTCGCAGAGTATCATGTTGTTTGACAGGGCATTTAAGCCATAATACAGGGCAGCCCCAGTCTGAAATAGTTCCTGTGTGATGAACGGGATAAAAATAGCGGTGCTGCTCGTCGTCAACCCTCTCTGAATAGGGATAAGGTTCTCCCCCAAAGGGATAGAGGACATCAGCCCCGCTTCCTGCTGATAGTCAAGACGGGTCAAGGCGCAGTTGTATTTCTGTGCAATGCCCGCCGCCGCGAAAATGTCATTTTCCAGTTTCCGCTTCGTGTCTGCCATGTTTACCACAAGGAACGTCAGCAGAAACATTCGCTCGTTGCGGCTCTGTAAATCCTGCAACAAATTCTTTGCTTCATTCCCAAAAGTGGCAAGGTCGGACGGGAGTATGTCAATATCGTAACCGCTTCTAACTGCTTTTTTCTGTTCCTCAATCTTCATCTTGTCAAGGTCAGTGATTTTGCGCTTAATGGTCTTGATTGCTTCCGACTGGTCGATACTTTTAATATGGAGATTGACAATAACCCCTGTTTCCAAGTCCAACATATCCGCTAAAATACGGTCGTTTAACTCCGGGGCAAGGATTTCAAGGAACGATACCGCCCCCGTTTTTTTCCCCATAGCAAAGTAGCGTCCCTCCCCGAACTTGAAAGAGGACGGGGCGATAAAGTCCTTTGTGGTAAGCCCTGTCGGGGTCAGCCAGTCATAGGAGAATGAGAACGGCTCGCCTGCCGGGTGGAATACCCCATGCAGCACCTTTAAGCGTTCATAGCCGGATAAGGGGTGCGCCGATACGCCAAGCACCTTGAAATTGTTGAGTACGTCCGTTTCGATACGGGAAAGCCGCGCCCTTGCCGCCGCCGGATTGTCCGCTTCAATGGAAAACGTGATGTACTTGTGCTTTACAAGCCCGTTGTTCCCTTTGGCAAGCTGCATTTTCAGCATATCGGAATATTCGGTGCGGATAGAGTTAAAATCATCATTTTGCGGCGGGATATGGATTGCCCGCGCTGCCTGTTCCTGCTGTGAACCTTGATTGATAAACGAAAGCTGCACATTTACGCTTGCGTCAAAGTAATTGAGAAAATCGCACCAGTTTTCAAAAATGGCGGTCTTGTCGTCTGCCTGTGCAAGCTGATAGTTAATGTCCTCAAAGGCAATGCTCTTTGAATATTTCCGCTGTGCCACTTTGCAGATACCGTCCGGGTACATGGCAAGGTAGGGAATGGTCTGCTGTGCGGTGTGGGCTTTGCCGTCCCCCTTTGCCTGCCGGATAACCGCCGCTATCTGTTTCTTTTCCGCGCGGGTCAGCTTACGCCTGTTTCCTGCGGCTTCCCGCGTCTTTTTTGTCTGTCCTTTTGACAATCGCTGATACCTCCTTTTCTAATGCCCGCTGTTTCTCCAAGAGTGCATATAGGTTTTCTGTCTGATATGGTCGCACTTTGGGGCGGGTAAATTTTGTCTGAATGATGTTCTTTATTACCACTTCAAGGGGCTGCCCATGCTTTTCATACATGGCAACCAAGAAGCAGGGAAGCATGACGACAATCATTACCATTGCCGCAAGGCTCGTCCCTGCGCTGTCTTTGAGCAAAAAGAAAAGCGGCAGTCCTATAAGAAGTGCCACTGAAAAACAAAGGATTTGCCGCTTTGTTAGATTGAAAGCGACTTTTGTTTTGACTTTGGATAGGTCTTTGGGTACAGGTACATACGCCAAGAAAAAACCTCCTTTCTGCCCTTAGTGGGCGTTGAATATGGATTTTGCCAGTGCGCCGGATTTGAACAGGGAGAAACAGAGGATAACGGTATAGGCTGCAAGGGAAAAAATCGCGCTGTGCAGATTGTCCGCTAAGACCATTTCGCCTACTAAAACCGCATAAATGCCGACGCATATCATAATGAGGAAGCCTTGAAAGCCCAGTGCAAACAGCCCCTTTAGGTAGTTGTTCCCAATCTGTCCCCATTCCCGGTTTGTCATGGTAGCAAAAGGGATAGGGGAAACAGAACAGTAGGCGTATATCTCAATCATTCTGCCGTAGAGGATAACGGTTATCAGTACGGACATGATTTTCATACAAAGGCTTACAAGGCTCGTTTCCATGACAAGTAACAGTAGTTCGGGGATTTCCATATCTTTTAGTCCCTCCTGCATGGCGGCAAGGGCTTCGGTTACGTCGATATTCGTATCGCCGCCGATTACCCCCGCCGCGCCGGATACAATATGCTGCGCCATATCAAACACCGCCATAGTAATATCAAAGGTATGTGTTACCAAGAAAACGGCAACAAAGGCTTTGAAAAACCACTTGAAAAACATAAATGTTTCTATGTCGTGCATATTGTTTTTTTCCGTTACCATGCTGATAAGCTCATAACAGAGGACATAGGTAATGACAAGCCCCGCAATGGGTACAATCACATTTTCCGACAGGTTTTGTATCATGCTGAAAATGTTTGCGTTCCACCCCTGCGGGGTCTTGCCTACCTCCGCTGCAATGGTGCCTACTTTTTCGTTTACGTCCCCGAACATAGTGGAAAGGTTGCCGTTAATGGCTCCGATAAGGATTTCTTTTATCCATTCGTTAATCGCTTCCAGTATGCTCTCCATAGGCTACCCTCCGTAATCTTATCCGAACAGACCGGAAAGAAGCGGTACAAGGATAGTGCCGATAAGGGCAACGCCGCCGCCCGCCATAAGCTGCTTAATGCCTTGTGATTTTGCACCCGGATTGTCGTTTCCATATCCCTCCAAGAGATTGATAACGCCCCAAATGCCTAAGCCTGCGCCCAGTGCGATAACAAGGGTCTGTAATACGTCGATAGCAGAGTTAAAAAATTCCATAAAGCTCCTTTCTGCCGCAAATGCGGCTTGCCCTATAAAAGGGCATAAAAAACGGCGGTCAGTTTTCAAACTGCCGCGGTCATAAGTCCCCGCGCTGCCTAAAGTTCTGCCGCGCGGCGGTATTCAGTTGTCAGTGTGGGCGATAGGAATTTTTGTAGGGGCGCGTATCATGCAAGTTGTCTTTTTCTTTGTTACTGCGTCAATTCCTCCTTTCTTTTCAGCCGGGAACACACATTTTTCGTCATTCCAAAAGATAGCTCCTACGCTGCATATACTCGGTAACGTAAAGGGTCTGTTCCCCTCCGCGTTCCTGCAAATACTCCCGCAGAGCGTTTTCTGCATTTTCTATCATCTTTGTAAAATAATGTTCACGACGTATATCATCAGTTTTTGTTTTCTGTCTGCTCATAGTATAACCTCCCGTAAAATCAAAGTTCCCGCCGCACCCGTTTCTGCTCATACAGGGCTTCACACCGTTTCACAAACTGCTGGATAGCTGCCTGCCGTTGCTGTTCCCGTCGCTCGGCAATGAAAACAAGCCCGTTTATGGCTTCTGTGATTTTCTTATCTTTTTTCTTCTGCATACGTCTATTCATGGTCGGTGTCCTCCTGCAAATCTGCTTCGCTGATTTCGTAATAGTCAAAGGGTTCGTCCGGCTTTACAAGGGCGGGTCTGCGCCTTAAATGCTTTTCCATATCAAAGGTATTTTTCTTGTCATAGTCGGAAAGATATTTATAGTTGGGGTGCTTTGTAATGTCATACTTATCAGAGAAGAACGGGCGTACCCCTCGTAGTTGTAAGATACATTTCCCGCCGTCCATGACTGCAATTTCATCTTCGGTCATAAGCTGCTTGCCTAACTTCTGATAGTTCAGCCCATGTGATACCTCACGCCCCCGGTTCTCGGAAGTGTTGAAGCTGTCAATGGTTTCTTTCCCCAAGATTTCCGACATTTCTTTGAGGGTGGTTTTCTCCTTGCCGCCCAAGAAAAGGGTGGTGTCGCAGTTGCCGGCTATGGTATCGGCGTTATCTTTGTATATCGCCTTTAGCTGCGACTGGCTTTGCAGAATGATTGAAGCAGAGATTTCCCGGCTTCGGATAGTGGCTATGAGCTTTTCAAACTTCGGTATCTGCCCGATATTTGCAAACTCGTCTAACAGACAGCGTACATGGACGGGCAGCCTGCCGCCGTATTCATCATCTGCCTTGTCGCAAAGAAGATTGAAAAGCTGCGTGTAAAGAATACTCACAACAAAGTTAAAAGTGTCGTCGGTGTCGCTGATAATGACAAACAGGGCGGTCTTACGGTCGCCTATGGTATCAAGTTCCATTTCGTCGGTTTCCATAAGGTCGCGCAGCTCTTTAATGTCAAAAGGGGCAAGCCGCGCCCCGCAGGAAATGAGGATAGAGCTTCTTGTCTTTCCCGCAGATAACAGGAATTTCTTATACTGCCGGACAGCAAAGTGTTCCGGGTCTTTTTCCTCCAACCGTTCAAACATAAGGTCAACGGGGGACTGAAATTCCGGGTCGTCCTCGCGGGCTTCACTGGCATTTATCATTTCAAGCAGCGTCGTAAAATTCTTTTCTTCCTCCGGGGCTTCGTACCAAATGTAGCCGATAAGGGCGCAGTAAAAGAGCCGTTCCGATTTTATCCAAAAATCTTCCCCTGCTTTTTCCCCGTCCCCTTTGGTGTTGGCAATCAAAGTATTTACCAGTTTCAAAATGTCTTTTTCGCTGCGGAGATAGGCAAAGGGATTGTATTTCATGCTTTTTTTGAAGTTTATCGTGTTCAGCACCTTTATCCGATACCCGCCCCGCTGTAAGAGCTTCCCGCACTCGACTAAAACCGTTCCTTTCGGGTCGGTTACAACGTAGCTTGAGTGCATTTGCATAAGGTTGGGCTTTACGAAAAATCTCGTCTTGCCGCTGCCGCTTCCCCCGATAACAAGGATATTTTTATTCCTTGCATACTTTGGCTGCTTTGGGCGGCTGTTCATGGTAAGCCGTTCCGTCTGTGTGAGCAGCACGTTATTTTGAAATACCGGGTCGGTGTAGGGCTTTATATCTTCGGCGTTGCCCCAACGGGCAGAGCCGTATTCGATACCTTTCCGGTATTTCTTCGCATTCTTGCCTTTTACATAGACAATCAGCCGGATAAGGACAGCCCCTACAATACCGATAAGCAAATCCATAGGTGCAAGGCTCGGAAGCGGGTTTGCAAAGGCAGCGGAAAAGCCGTCTGCAAGGGAAAGCACCTTGCCGGACAGGTCAGCCCCCGGAGAGAGCCGCACCGCCTGTCCGATTTTGTCAAAGAGATAGACAAAGAGCAGATAGGGGGCATTTAGGATAAGCAGCTTTTTAAGTTCCGGCTTCATAGCGATACCTCCCTGTCCTTTTTCTTCACTTTTTCCCTCTGTGCGTTCAGAGCCGCCGCCTTTTCTTTGAGGGAAACAATCAGCTTGCGGATAGAGGGCTTTTGTTCCTGCGTCAGCTTCTTTGCGGAAAACTCCTTGAAAGCTGCGG
Source organism: Eubacterium sp. 3_1_31 (assembly GCF_964249515.1). Classification (NCBI taxonomy): domain Bacteria; kingdom Bacillati; phylum Bacillota; class Clostridia; order Eubacteriales; family Eubacteriaceae; genus Eubacterium; species Eubacterium sp. 3_1_31. The sequence continues at coordinate 16,706 of NZ_CAXUBY010000045.1, read as the reverse complement.
TCAGTGCGTCCGCGTCCCGTCCCTTAAAAAACACAAGATAGCGGGGCGGGGTTTCGGTGCTGTCTTTCTTTAAGGCAAAGTCAATCCCGTATTTTTTCGCCGTACTCTCAAAGGCTTTGATATTGTCCTTTGTGATTTCAATGTTGGAAACGCCCGCGTTCTGCTTCATAAGCTGCTTTAGGGTCTGCTTGCCATGCGGGATTTTCTGTTTGTCATGCTGCTTTTTCATCTGTGCAAGCAGGGCTTTCATAGCCTTTTGGAGCTGCTGCGCGGTCAGCTTTCCGGTCTTGATGTAAAGGGCTATGGTCTTTTCGTTGGTTTCCTCCTGCAATGGGTGTCCTCCTTTCGTGTTCTATGGTGGTATGCCCGCCGCCGGGAAACGGGACGGGCATGAAAAAAGAGCATCCGCTTTCACGCCGCCCTGTTAAATCCGTACCCGCAGCCCGGAAAGGTCTGCCGCCCGAATACCCACAAGATACCAGTTGTCCCCGTACTCCATACGGGTCGGCTTCCATTTGCCCCGCACAAAGACCTCCATGCAGTCGCCGCAATGCAATCCCCCGTAATAGTCGTTTACGTCAAAGCGAATGTCGTAGCGGTCAGCGGTTTCATCAAAAATCAAAGCTCCTGTTTTCTGTGTCATCATAAAATCCTCCTTTGGGTTGGTTTACAGGCTTTCGCCCTCGTTGCAGGTGTAATCGGGTATGCCCTTGCTTCTTGCCGACTGGATAGTGCGCCCGCCGTACATATCGTGAGATACAAGGGACGTGTAATAGCTGCCAATCGTAGACGGAGCATTGAAAAGGGCAGCTTTCATGTACTGCTTGATGTTGCGGATTTTGGTGGTGTTTTCCTGCATACAGTCCAGTACAAAGCGGATATGTTCGCTGTTCAGTTTCATAAATTTTGCTTTTACAAGCTCTGCCGGGTGGTCGTCCCCGGCGATACGGATTGTTCTTCGTTTGGTGCAGACGGTTTCAAGAATAAGGGCAAGGATTTCCTCTATCCTGTCCCGGTCAAGGTATCTGTCCTGTATCAGATAGTCGTACTCGATATTGTCCTTGATGATTTCCTCATACACGCTGTATGCGTCTGTCGCTTCCTTTCGCTTCCGTTCCGGCAGCTGTGCCGCGTCCTCTAAGGGAGAGGGATTTAGGGAATGGAAAGGAATGGAATGGGTACTTGATATATCTGTATTTAATTTTTCTTTTTTTGGTAAGTTAGTTTTTTGTATCTCTTTATTTAATTGCGTTGGATTTTCCGACGTCGGGTTATCCGGTGTCGGATTTTCCAATATCGGCTTATCCGCTGTTGGATTTTCCAATACCGGACAATCCAATGCCGGGGGCTGTGGCTGTTCGTAAATGGTGTACTCAATAGCGGTCATTTTGCCTTTCTCGTCGCGTCCCTGCCGCCTTGTGATATATCCGGCTTTTTCAAGCTCCCATACAGCGGTGCGGATAGCGTCGATACTTTCCCGGTTGATAAGGGACAGCCCTGCAAGGGTGTAGTCCCAATCTTCGGGAAGTGAGAGCATTTGCGACAACAAGCCCTTTGCCTTTAGGGAAAGTTCCTTGTTGCGTAAATGGTGGTTGCTCATAACCGTATAACCTTTGTTCTTTTCCACGCGGAAAACTGCCATAGCTTCATCACTCCTTTGGTTGGATTTGTTACGCAGTAGAAACGCGGTTTTGAGGGAAAAGGTATCAACCCTTGCCTTTCTCATTTCCGCGCTCTAAGAGCCGCATAAATCAAGGCTTTATTTGCCCTTACTGCGTAACATGAGGGCATAAAAAAAGCAGCGTTCCTGTTCTCCTGTGTGGGAGTGAGAAACGCCGCCTTATAGGTGGTGCTTATTTTATTTTTTCTTTTCGACGTGCCGCGTAAGGTGGTGTAGTGGTTTATCCGGCAGCTTCGCAGGTGCTTTTGCATATCAAGGCTCAATTCGTTAAAAGTAGTAAATGAGTAGTAAAATCAATCTGCAAACCTGCGAATATGCCCGTAAATCAAGCATTTTTCAAGACAATCAACTAATTTATAATAAATCCACATGATAATATGCACCATTCACAAATTCTCTCGTCCATTTGCTAGTAAACATATCCATACAATCAAGAGCATGATGAATACTGCGAATAGAGTGAACACCTACAGCAATTGGTATAAGCTTTATAATTAGATGTAATAATCGCAAACGATATAACAGTGTTTTTTCCAAAGTACTGTCAAAGAGAACCATAACACAATTCAAGTCTTTACTATCCGCTATAAAATAACAATATGGTCTTACTGCCTGTAAATAATGTTTCAGCAGATATGGCAAAGCCCATCGACGTGATGGTTCTGAAGGAAAAATCGTCCGATACAAGTCATCATGAAAGAAATTATCCGCAAAACTATGGTAAATTTCGCTGATTTCATCATCACTTAAATGATATACATGTTCCAAATTCATCTTTTCACATCCATTTCTGCTACCGTTTATTATATCACAGGTGTTAAAACCAGCACAAGTAAGGATAAAGAAAAGATCTTGCGCGCAACAAAACAAGAGCTTTCTTTTTATATTGAGTAATCAATCATGCTACATATGATCAACAGATAAAATGAAGTCTTACACGATAAGATGATGTAAAAAGCCTAAGTCCTCTACTTAATTTAAGCATCAAACGCTAAAGCTAACACACGCAAAACATAAGAAAAAACTTTTATAGCCAAAGACTTATAATAAGAACACCGAAAATGCCATAAGCCCATATACACATTATGTTTTTTGCAAAAAGAAAGATACTGTCTTTGGTTGCTACCGTAAAAGCATAACCAATTAAGATTCGTTTCTTTCATCAATACAAAAACCAAAAGACGATGATCAAACCATTACATTCTCTATCCATCAACTCCTTTTCTTTCGAAAAGGAATTTCATCATGTTACCATAAGGCGCTCTTTTAATTTTAATAATATCTTTTTTTCTAAACGTGATACTTGTACTTGAGATATCTGTAATTTTTTGGCAATTTCTTCCTGTTTCATTCCCAGATCATATCGATAGTGCAATAACAATTGTTCCCGTTGTTCTAAATGCGCAATCTCATTTTGCAAAGACACCTTCATAACAACATCTTCTTCTTTGCGATTACTCACCTTATCCTCTAGCAATATCGGCGATCCATCGTTTTCATAAATAGTTTCATCTAAAGAATAAACAAACTGATTCGCTTCAAAGGCTAAGATAACATCTGCAACATCCATTGACAAAGCGTCGGCAATTTCCTGATAAGTTGGTTCGCGATTCAATTTCTGCAAAAGTTCTTCCTTCTTTTTTGACATTTGCAAATAACCTTCTTTTAATGAACGCGATATGCGCATATTTCCATCATCACGAAAAAAGCGTTTGATTTCACCCATGATGATGGGCACTGCATATGTTGAAAATTTAACTTGATAACTTGTATCGAAATTGTTCAAAGCCTTCATTAATCCAACACATCCAATTTGAAACAAATCATCAATGGCTATGCGTTGACGAGAAAAACGACGAACTATAGAATATACTAACGGTGAGTTCTTTTCTACAAAAATACTTTTTGCTTCTTCATCCCCATCTTTGATTCTTTGAATCAATTCTTCATTATTCGCTGACACATTCATGTTGAATCCGTTTACGTAATGTGACGACAGTCCCTTTTCCCTTTTCGCTTGTAATATGAAAATCATCAGCAAATGTCTGCATAATTGTCATACCCATACCACTTCGTTCTAAGTGTTGTTTGCTGGTGAATAATGGTTGCATAGCTTGTGATATATCGTCGATTCCACAGCCTTCATCTGCAACGATAATTTCGATCTGATTTTCATCATAAGATACATGCACACGAACAATCCCTTCATGATTTCCCTCATAACCATGAATCATCGCATTGACAACAGCCTCTGCCAGCATCGTCTTGATTTCCATACAATCTTCCATGGATAAATTTAATGGCATTAAAAAAGCGATAGCACTCGTTCTGATAAATGCCTCATTTTCCAGATGCGCCAAACATTCCAATGTCATCTTGTTCATAGTTTTACCCCATTTCTTTCCTCTTTCATTAACTGAAAAATTCCACTCATCGCAAAAATGCGATGATTTACTTTTGATAAATTACAAATAATCAACTCACCATGATATTTTTGCAACTGCTTATAGCGAGCTAAAACAAACCCTATACCCGTGCTATCTACAAAACTCACTTCTTCAAAATCCAGTTTGACAGTTTTTGGTTGATACTGATCGATTAAATCGATACATATTTGCTTCAAATTACAAACTGTCAGATTATCCAGTTCCCCATAAAAATAAAAATATAGGGTACCATCTTTAAATTGATGTTTCATCTTTTATCCCTCCGCAGCTCATCTTAGCATGAATTCTCTTATCCTTGGGGATATTCGACAAAGGATGTTTCACTTCGACAATTAGTAATTATTCTGTCACACGAAAAAACGGATATATCTTATCCGTTTTTAATACATATCATCTTCTTGTTCATCAAAGAAATCACTTGCATATTCTTCATCATAATTAGGCATATGATCTGATTGTGCTGCTGATCTTACAACAGCAAATATTAAGAATAGAAATGCTAATATCGCTATAAATCCAATAATGGTCCACATAACACTCATCAATTATCCCTCTTTTCAGAAGTAGTATGCCTTTAATTAGCATCGTTATGATGAGCGTAGCAAACCTTTTTTTGGATATTTACGCAAAAACATCTTTTAAGGCTTTCATAAATAAATCAGTATAATCTAGCGCGGCTACATCATGTGCAGCTTTCAATGCCGTTTCCATAGTATAACCATCACTCATTTTAATTTGCACCTTACCAATAATTTCTCCCTTTTTAAAAGGCGCATGTGTTTTACGTAAGGAAATTTCTTTCGCCGTTTCCTTTGGCTCACTGCCTTTTTCAAACACATAAACTAAATCTTTATCCGTTAACACATCTACTTTTTGCGGCTTTCCATTTTCAATTGGTATTGTTTTCATCTTAGTACCTGCTGCATATAATAAGCCTTGCTGATATTGTGAGAAACCATAATCTAGCATTTGCTTGATTTCCCCATTGCGAACTTTTGAACTAGGCTCTCCCATAACGACCGCTATTAATCGTAAATCTTTCTTTTTTGCGGTAATAGTGATACAGGACATCGCTTGTGAGGTGAAGCCTGATTTCAAGCCATCAACGCCAGGATATTGTTTTAATAATTTATTTGTATTTACCAACCAGAAAGCTTTTTCACTATCTTCGCGAATATAGGCATCATATGTTGAAGTGATTTTTAACAAATCATCTCCGCCTTCCTTAATTAAAGCTTTCCCAACAATTGCCATATCTTTAGCACAGGTATAATGCTGTGGATCATGTAAGCCAGTAGGATTCATGAAATGGGTGTTACAAAGATTTAATTTTTTGGCTTTTTCATTCATCATCTCAACGAAATGTTCAGCACTTCCTCCTACTTTTTCGGCCATGGCAACCATAGCATCGTTGGCTGAGGCAATACAAATACTTTTTATCATATCTTTTACACTCATGGTTTCATTTTCTTCCAAGAATACCTGACTGCCTCCCATGCTAGCAGCATATGCACTCGTAGTAACCTCATCTTTCCAATCCAGTTTACCATCGTGCAAAGATTCAAAAATAAGTAATAGACCCATCATTTTCGTCATACTAGCTGGATATAATTTCGCCTTTTCATTTTTAGCATAAATAACTTTCCCACTTGTATATTCCATTAAGTAGGCGGATTTCGCGTTCTGAGCAATTTGGGGATCGTTTTTTGTCGTTTGTTTTGTTTTCTCATCTGCATGTATACTTGTCAGCATCGTCATGCTCAACACTGCCACCATACAGCAAAGTATCATTTTTTTCATGGTATCAACCTCAATAAAGCCTATGTGAAAGAATAGAAAGATATACCTAAACCCCCTGCAGAAAATAAAAACCGCAAAATATGCGGTCATATAATAAAATTTCTTTTTAAAAGTCCCAAGATGTCAGCCATATGATACAGCCATTTGGGATAGAATGGATATTTGGGATGAATACCATCAAATTCAAACAATTCATCTTTCCATTCGATTAATGCTGTGTTGTCAATAAATCCTATACCCTCTTTTTCACACATCAATTGTAATAGACTATTACACGTTTTAAATACTTCCAGACCACCAATGCGTTCTAATTGACATTGTCCCATAGGAATTAAAGAGTTGACATATAATGTTGTTTCCGGCAATTCTTCCTTTAATGTATGGATATGCTTACGATACAAGGTAATAAAAGAAGTAAAATTATCCCGAAAATGTAGGATATCATTTTTTCCATACTCCAAAATAATCATTTCCGGAGCCATACAAATGGCCCGCTGAATATCCCCCTCAATCATATCCACACAGCGCCCTCGCTTCGCTATAACATTTTTCTTTCGTAATAATCGATAATCCAGAATTGACTCTGCTAATGAATCCCCTAAGATGATGACATTTTCATAATAAGGCAACATCGCATAAATGGCCTTATTTCGTTTTTTTTCTGAAAGATAATTTACATATGTTTTTTCTTTTTTTGCAGTTGTTGTTTCATTCATGCCACCATTCACCTCAATTCTCCCTAACAACGTACCTTGAACTATATAGTACTGCTTAAATTATATAATATATAGTTGAATTTTCAAGCAATTTGTAGATTTTTGACCGTAAAAAGCAATTATATATAAAAAACATAACAAGAATTCTAAAAACAAATGGTTATATTTTTTACCAAATAAATTCTTTTTGTTGTATGATATACTGTTGTTATAATTTAACAAAGCAATATAAAAACAGATGCTTACTAACATCTGCCTTTCACATAATATAAAATATCGTAATGTCTACTGCCGTTTTGGAGTTATGAGTATCATATTATTCTAAATAGTATTTCAAAATAAGGTGTCTTATTGGAACGCTTTTTGACAAGCAGCAATTGCCATATCTGCCATTTGCAAGCGTATTGCGAAAACCTGATGCATGATTTCATTCATCTTATGAAAATGTCGTTTTCGTAGATGCTCACAATAAAGTGGTTGCAGGGCTTTAATTTCATTAATCATCTCCTGTTTATCAGCCATGATACAAGCTATCAAATTCCAATTCATAGGTTTATTCAGCTCTTCATAAATTACCCGCAGGCAATCATTTTCTTCTGTGAAAAGAAGCTGGAAGTATTCATCGAATGTAAACACATCCAATTCACCTATTTTATCAGCTAATGATTGACAACGTTCTTTATTAAATTGATTTTGTACATGCGGAAATATAAAACCAGCAAATAAATCCAACAGCTGCAAACTATGGCGATAATGCTGTAACCCATTCAACATATGATCATCTGCACTCTTCATGAAATCTTTAATCGTTTGATCATCGAGTTGAATACGACTGCCAATGCCGTTTATTGTATTGACAATATGAAATTCATTCAGTTTTTTGACCGCTTTACGGCTTGTCCGCTCACTGACTTCATACAGTGTCGCAAGCTTTGCCAAAGATGGCAATAAATCCCCATTATGATAAATACCTGTTTTGATATCGTTCATGATGTCCGTTACTACACGTGTGTATAAATATTCTTGTGAGCGATTGCTGACCCAACTGAATTTCGCCTTTTCCTTTATCGTCATCCCCTGAGTCAAACGTTTGGTATAACTTAAAGTAATATTCTTTATTCCTTTACATAATGCATAGATTAATTTACGAAGCATGAAATCATTTCCCTTTAATACAAAACGCAGAGCTATCGTAAAGGTTTTCTTCATAGCATCAAAATTGTTTGTTAATTTTTTATGCTCTTCTTCGTTTTGAACAAGCGGTAAAGTAAGAGAATTCATTAATGTTAAAAACAAATCATTTAATATCGGATTATCTAAAAAAGATAATACATAAAGATAAAGATCATATAGGTACTCATAGACGTCAATTTCATTCACCAACTGACGTTGTGATAACGCAATGACCTTTTCTTCTAATCCCTTTATTTGTTCTTTGCTTGCATTACGCATACAAATAACACTAATATCCGGCATGATCCATTCTATTACCGTGAAAACATCATAAATCATTTGATAAGAGTCTAGCATAGTCTGGCGATATTGTACATTGTTATCAAAATCATTAATATCAAACAACACTTTAGCCGGGCTGCCTTTTTCAAGCACAACATAACCATGACTTTGCAATTTTTGTAATGCTGTGCGCATGGTATTACGCCCAACACCATACGCTTTACATAAGGTGTTTAAAGATGGAAGTTCTTCATTATAACGATATTTTCCATTATGAATCGTATGCAAAATCATGCGGTAAACATACTCATATAATGTCTTTTCTTGTTCCATCTCTACACCTCTTTCCATATATTTCTAATTGTTATAACATATAGTAATATATACCACTCATTTCTATAAAAAGCAACACAGAAACATAACATAAAATAAAAATTACATATTCTGTAAACACATATTTGCGATTACTGCCTTTTCTTTCGTTTTATATTGCTTTCACATGGTATTCCTTACTACCTTTTGTCGTATAACTATATATAATTTTTTAGTAATGTATGGTTGAACATTTGATAGTTTCTAAACATGTGTATGTCGATTGATAATAAGTCTTGCATCAAACTTGAAAATGAAGAAAACTTAAAGTCTAGCATAGCACTGCTATGTATGCTTTGTCTTTTAGCATGAAAAAAAGATCATAAGTGATCTTTCTTACGTATGCATGTTTCTGTAATAATCATATCCAAACACACATCATGTGGTTCTATTGGTACTTTTTCAACCTGTTGACAGTCAAAAGCCACACCAATTTTAAGAGCCCTGCATTGTTTCAAATAACGATCATAATATCCTTTTCCATGTCCCAAACGATATAGATGTTCATCAAAGGCTACAATTGGCACGACGATCACATCCAGTTCATCAGCCAAAAGCACTTTTCCTTCGATTGGCTCTTGAATTCCATAAGCTCCTTTTTTCATTTTACAACCTTTATACCACATGCGAAAACACATGGAAGTATCGTGTAATACTACTGGAAGCCCATAGCTCTTTAGATGTACATCATCTATGCAAACTTCATTGCCATAACTACGATATAAGGCAATGGTACCTTTTAAATATGGTTCTAAGCGTTGGACAATGGCTTTACTTTTGCATGCTATCTCCCTTTGCGTCAAAGCATTACGACGAGCAAGAGCAAGCTTTCGCACAGTTTCTTTCATCATCCGATAGAATCACTCATATCCAGTTTTAACAGCTGGTTTAATTCAACTGCATATTCCATTGGTAATTCTCTGGTAAATGGTTCTAAAAAGCCCATTACAATCATCTCAGTTGCCTGTCCTCGTGATAAACCGCGGCTCATGAGGTAAAACAGCTGTTCCTCACTGATATTAGAAACCGTTGCCTCATGTTCAATCTGACTTGTCTTATTCTTTGAAACATTCGTTGGAATCGTATCACTGCGAGATTGTTTATCAAGAATTAAGGTATCACATTCCACTTTGCTTTTCGCCCGTTGTGCCTTTGGACCATGGAATACCAACCCGCGATAATTTACTTCACCGCCATTTCGTGATACGGATTTTGAAATAATGTTGCTATACGTATCTTCTGCCAGATGTATCATTTTCGCACCAGCATCCTGGATTTGCTTTTTCCCAGCTACAGCAATAGAAACACAAATTCCCTTTGCATATGGTTCCGCTAATATACAAGCAGGATATTTCATATTGACACCTGATCCGATATTGCCATCGATCCATTCCATACTGCCATTCGCAAAAACTTTTGCACGTTTTGTAACTAGATTGATAATATTATCACTCCAATTTTGAACAGTGGAATAGCGACATCTGGCATTTTTATGAACGAAAATTTCAACAACCGCCGCATGCAATGAATCTTTTGAATAAATCGGTGCTGTACAGCCTTCTACATAGTGTACATCTGCACCTTCATCTACAATGATCAGCGTACGTTCAAATTGCCCCATACGTTCGGTATTGATACGGAAGTAAGACTGTAGCGGCTTTTCTAAATGAACGCCCTTAGGCACATAAATAAAACTTCCTCCGCTCCAAACGCAACTATTCAAAGCTGCAAATTTATTATCGGTATACGGTACGAGCTTACCGAAATACTTTTTAAAAAGATCAGGGTGTTTTTTTAAAGCTGTATCCGTATCAAGAAAAATCACCCCTTTTCTCTCTACTTCCTCTAACATGTTATGATATACAGCTTCGGAATCATATTGTGTTGTCACTCCGGCTAAGAATTCCTTTTCTGCTTCTGGTATTCCCAGCTTGTCAAACGTTTCCTTAATCGTTTCTGGTACATCTTCCCAACGTTGCTCTGTTTTATCACTAGGCTTGATATAATATGTATATTCATCAAAATTCAGTCGCGAAAGTTCTGGTCCCCAATCCTGGATTGGCATTTCCATAAATTTAGCGAATGCTTGTAAACGATAATTCAGCATCCATTCTGGTTCTTGTTTAATACGAGATATTTCCCGTATTGTTTCCTCTGTTAATCCTTGTTTCGTTTTATAAAGGCTTATATCTTCATCATGAAAACCATATTTATAATCTTCACTAGGTATCTGCATATCACTCATTTTTTAGCCTCGCTTTCCTCAATCAGCTCTTCCATTGCTTTCCAGCCGATCGTAGCGCATTTGATGCGATTTGCTTGCTTTCCTACGTTATGAAAGGCAATCGCCTCCTGTAAAACATTTTCATCAAAATCTTTGCCATCAATCATCTGATAATAATTAGCAATTATTTTTTTTGCCTCATCGATGGTTTTCCCTTGTAAAAGCTCACTCATGATGGAAGTTGAGGAAGTTGAAATGGTGCATGCCACACCATCAAAACGTATATCCTCAATGATTCCATCTGTTATCTTGCTTTGCACATAAATATCATCGATACAAGATTCACTGGCCATATGTTTCTGTAGATAGCCATCCTCTTTCTTCAATTCATGATTTCTGGGATATTCGTAATGATCCATGATGATCGAACGTAGCATCATGGGATCGTTCATGAAATTATTCATCTTACTTCCTCCTGCTAGAAAAATACATCTAAACATGTTTCCATAGTTGCATTTGCGCATACAGCTAAGAAACGATCAATCTCTTCTTTGGTATTATAGAAATACAAACTGGCACGAATCGTCGCACTTGTCTGTAATACTTCATTTAATAATTTAGCACAATGTTGTCCGCTTCTTACGGCAATACCATTTGCATTAAAGAAGGTAGCCGCATCTTGTGCAAACACCCCTTTCACATTAAAGGTGATGATGCCGGTATCATTGTTTTCATTGTAAAGGATAATATTATCCATCTGTTTCAATCTGGCTACAGCATACGCATGCAATTGTTGTTCATAACGATGGATTTCTTTCATCCCAATTGCCTGCAAATAACGTATGGCTGCATGCAATCCAAAAATACCTTCGATTGGTTGTGTACCACTTTCAAATTTATAGGGGGCATCCTTTAACTGGATATTTCCACAAACATCAAAACGTGCATTACTGTCACCGCCCAACAGCATTGGTTCCATTTGCGCAAGTAATGCTTTCTTGCCATATAGGATACCAACACCAGTAGGTCCACACATCTTATGCGCAGAAAACGCCAGAAAATCACAATCCATATCTTTAACATCGATTGGCATATGAGGCGCACTTTGTGCAGCATCAACAACAACGATAGCTCCATAACGATGGGCCAGGGCGCAAATTTCCTTCATTGGTGCGATATAGCCAAGTACATTGCCAATATGTGCTAATGCAATAACCTTGACACGCTCATTCATCATTTGTTCCAGCATGTCCATATCGATGCGTCCATCTTCTTGTAAAGGGATGTAGGCTAAGCTAGCATGACATTTGGTAGCCACACGCATCCACGGCAATACACAAGAGGCATGCTCTGCCTCACTGCTTAAAACGATGTCGCCTTCTTGCAGCAAACGTTCTCCAATACCGTAAGCCACCATGTTTAAGCCAGCTGTAGCACCTGATGTGTAGACAATTTCTTCACTTTCCGCATGTAAGAAAGCTGCCACATCTTCTCTTGTCTGCTGATATTCCTGATCTACAAAATAACTGAGATCATAATCTCCACGGTGTGCATTGGCACCATACTCTTCATAATATTTAACAACAGCATCAATCACAGCACGTGGTTTTAACGTCGTTGCTCCATTATCTAAATAAATTAATGGATGTTGTTGCATCATTTTTCCTTGCAACATTGGAAAATCCTGACGGATGTTTTCTACATTAAGCATGCAATCCCACCCTCTTTTCGATTTCATTTTTCATTTCATCATGATATGTCGCATCATCAAACAAATCACTGATAGGCATTAAATAGCCGACTGTCAAAAGACCTAATGCTTGTGAACGGCTTAATCCGCGTGATTGTAAATAATATAATTGATTTTCATCCGGTTGCCCAAGCGTCGTCGCATGACTTGCCTTTACATCATTTTCATCAATGTAAAGCACAGGCACAACTTCACTGTTGTGATGATCACTCAAAGTCAAAACGCGTGTTGTCTGATGCGATTCGCTGGCATGTGCACCCTTAACGATCTTACCAATAGCTTCCATGCGATAATTACCTTCATCTTCGACGATCGCATAATGCTCCATTTGACTTTTCGTATGTGCTACCTCATGATGACATTTCACATAAAAGTCTTTTTGTTCTTTGGCAATACAAGCGCTGCGCACCATTACCTGCGCACCACTTTCCATCAATTGTACATCCAGTCTAATCTGTGATGCCCCATCCTCAATTTCCCAATAGGCGATTGTTAATATTGCATCTTTATGTAAAACAGCCTGCTGATTCAACATATTCTTTTGCTGTTTTACATTCTTCATCAAGATCGTAAGGGAAGCTCCTTCTTCTAATTCAATACAAGAGGTTCTTAATGCCTCTATACCACCATATGGAATTGCCAGTTTTACGTTCAGGTGTTTGTCTACATGAAGATTAAATTGTGTTTCGTTATCATCAAGCGTTATCACCTGAAAGCCAGATGTTGATACATGCAGTTCCATATTAAACACCTTTGGTTCCTGCAGCACATTGCTGCAACAACGCAACTTTTTTCTTTTCTTCCTTTACGACCTGCACATGATATTCCTTTTCAATCCAGTCATAACCTTCTTGATCGATTTTTTCTATTAACTCACTGCCACCGCTGACCACAATAGCACCATCCACTAAAACATGGGCGTGTGTTGGCTTTAATAAATCCAAAAAGCGTGCATAATGACTTACTACGACCAATCCCATGCCTTGTTCGATTTGCATTTCATGGATCATTTTAGCTACCAATTTCAATGCATCGACATCTAAGCCTGAATCTATTTCATCAAGCATTGCAATTGATGGTTTCAACATCTTCATCTGAACAATCTCATTACGTTTCTTTTCACCACCAGAAAACCCTTCATTTAAGAAACGATGTGCCAAATCCGGTTTCATTTCCATTTCTTTTACTGTTTTTTCCATTTCACGGATAAACGTGAATAAAGGAATCGGACGTTCTCTTCTTGCATTCATTGCCGCTCTTAAAAAATCAGAATTCGTAACACCGCTAACCTCACTTGGATATTGCATACCTAAAAAAAGTCCAGCTTTACTACGTTCATCTACTTCCATGGCTAAGACATCCTGACCATCTAACGTAATACTACCACGTGTTACATGGTATTTGGGATTTCCCATAATGGCAGCTAACAATGTACTTTTTCCATTCCCATTTGGACCCATCAACGCATGTGTTTCATGCTCATGTATTTCCAAATTTACACCTTTTAATATCTGTTTTCCATCCACATCTACATGCAGATCATCTATTTTTAAACAACTCATGTATATCATCCTTTCAAACAGTATTATCATACCAAATTTTCTTTTGATTCACAATTGTAACGATTATAAAGTCTTATGCAATGTGAACGATAAGTGAAGGTTTATGGGAAATTGTCGTAATCCTTTTGAAAAAATTGCAATTTATCTCCATATTTATTATAATAAAACAGTATGAGTTTAGGAGGACCTATATGATAGACACATTAAAGAAGCAATGGTTCGTTGTATTGATTGCACTTATTTTCATCGGATTTACCGTATTTATCATCTATGATACAAATAAGGGCAAGCTCCCTGGTAAAAGCGAAAATGGTAAAGATGTCATTGCAACGATCAATGGAAAAAGTATTTCAGCTGATGATCTGTATGATTCCATGTACAAATCAAACGGTGGTAATACCCTTTTATATCTGCGTTTCCAAGCAGCTGTTATTGATGAAAGCGTCAAATCTACAGATGAAATTGAAAAAACTGCAGATCAATTAAAAGAGTATTTGAACAGCAATGCGCAAAATCAGGCGAGCAGTTCTGGTCAGAGCGCTGAAGAGTATTTGAAAACAGAATTAGCAAAATATGGATTCCAAGAAGATGAATTAGATTATTTCTGTAACGTACAAGCAAAAATGTCAAAAATGCAGAAAGACTACATCGACAAACATATGGAGGAATTATTTACACCGCTCTATGAGAAAAACAAGGGACGTACGGTTTCTCATATCTTAGTGAAAATGAAAGATGCTAACAATCCTACTGAGGAAGAGATGAAAACCGTCAAAGCAATTGAAAAAGATTTAAAGACCATGAGTTTTGCCGAAGTCGCTAAGAAATATAAGGATAAAGGCGACACATCAAGTGCTGAAAAAGGCGGCTATCTTGGATACATGGACTCTACAACAGGCTTTGTAGACAGCTTTAAGAAACAGGCGTTGAAGATGAAAAAAGGTGAAGTTAGCAATTGGGTCAAAGAAAGTAATGACAATTACAATGGTTGGCATATGATCAAGGTAGAAGAAACCGATAAAGATGCTATCCTAAAGGATAAAAAAGCAAAAGACTCCATCTATAGCGCTATTGAAAACGCAAATAGTGATTTAGCAAGCAAATACATCAGTGAAGCCATGAAGAAATTAGATGTAACATATGGTAATGATGATATCAAAAAAGACATCCAGGCATCCCTGGAAAGCAAATAAGGAGGCATGGAAATGAAAAAAGCAGGACTTATCGTATGTGCATTCGCCATGCTGGCAACTCTTACAGGATGTAAGGATGCCGTTGCGGATATATCGAATGGCAGTGAAAAATTAGTAAGCGTTGGCGATACGACAATAACTAAAGATAAATTGTATAATCTGCTAAAAGGCAGCAATGGTGGCAGTGCTACAATAGAATTAGTACAAAATAAAATATATGAAAAAGAAGGTATCAAGCTTAGCGAAGATATGAAAAAAGAGGCCAAAAAGACATTGGCATCCACGAAAAAAACGTTTGGCGGCGAAGAAGCCTTTCTAAATGCTATTAAAAGTTATGGATTCAACAGTGAAGAAGAATATTTAGAAAAAGCGAGCTACCCTTCTTTATTAAACAAAGAATTATTAAAGAAATATGCAAAAGACAATCAAAAAACATTATTTGAAAAATACCATCCGGTAAAAGCGAATGTGATTCAGATAGAAAAGCAAGAAAATGCCGAAAAAGCACTTGCTGCCTTAAAAAAAGGCGATAGTGCGAAAACAGTAGCTAAAAAATATGGCAAGACAGGAACCTATGATGGAAGTGAAAAAATCTACTTCAGCGGATCTGGACTTCCTGATGTTGTTTTCAGTAAAATTACTGCAACATCCAGTAAGGGACTTATCAAAGAAGTGATTGAAGATACAGAAGGTAAAACCTATTATCTTGTCAATTTAACAAATATTGATCCTAGTAGTTTTGCTGATGAAGCAAATGACGCTTTAGTTGCTGGTGTTAGTGATTTATCAAACACCATGATGGAACATTATTTGAAGAAGTATAACTTTACAATCTATGATATTGATATCTTAAATCAGATTAAGAGCACAAACGAAAGCTATATTACCCAGAAATAAGAGCGTTGCCGCTCTTTTTCTTTTATCTGAATTCTGTTATAATGACGTTACAGAAAGGATGATCATAAGATGTGTATTTTTTGTAAGATTGCCGCAAAGGAAATTCCCTCCTATTGCCTTTATGAAGATGATGAGGTCATGGCTTTTTTAGATATCTCACAAGTAACCAAGGGCCATACTCTGGTAATTCCTAAGCAACATTATGATAACTTTTTAGAATGTGACAGTAAAACCTTGAAACACATGATGGAAGTTGCTCAAAAGCTGGCTAATAGAATATGTAAAACATTGCAAGCAGAAGGAATGAACATTCTTAGTAATGTAAATGAAGTGGCTGGACAAAGCGTTCCGCATTTCCATATCCATTTAATTCCACGTTATTCAAAGGAAGATGCTTGTGTCATTCAATTTCATGAAAGTGAAAAACAAGATCTAGAGGCTTTGGCTGAACTCTTAAAGACTGTATGACTTTGTTATCACGATAGCACTTAATAAAGGTATAAAAAAGGATCCATTAATTGTGAAATGAATCGAGAGTGTAAAATAAACTGTGTAAGTTAAGAGCGTACGACTTAACGATACACAGTTTTTATATGCTTATGATACAAT
>NZ_CAXUBY010000044.1:0-24253 GCF_964249515.1 Eubacterium sp. 3_1_31 | reverse complement strand
GTTCAGTTCTCCAACACAATTTTAATTGATTGTGCAGTGTCTACTCTTTTCAAGTAGAAACGTCTCGCACCGTTCTTAGGGTCTAGCACATACATGACCGCATTGCTCTTTAGCAAAGCCTCAATCATGGTAAGGATAAAATACGTCTTACCGCCGCCAGTGCCGCCAGCAATCAGCATATGGGGGAGCTTGTCGTATTCCCACCAGATATTTTTCATCAGACGCAGGCTGCCATGTTCCGCCTGTACCTCGTCAATGGTGATACGGTTTGCAATCGTATCATAGAGCAGGACGTACTCTACATAGCTGTCCTTTAGTTCTTTGGACACCAGCTCGCAGTATAAGCCTGTTTCCAGTTTCTTTTCCAAATGCAGGAGCTGGTCTTGATATTTCCCCAATGTAATTTCTGTGCGGATATGCAGCAGTCCATGTTCCATGCGGTAATACATCTTAGGAAAGTAGGTGATTTTCTCTTTCTTGCTGGTTGCTGCCAAATCCTTAAAGAATCCGCTGTCCTTTATGGTTTCAGATTCATACCACCCGTTTTCCAGAATCATCTTTGCCAGCTTTTGACGGTGAAAGAGCTGCTTTACCCTGTCATACTGGAATCTGCGGTATAAGAGGGCAGCCGCCCCACAGATTAGAAGTGCCCCAATGACAGAAATTATCATGTAGGGCGTGACCGTCAGATGGACGCTGCCATCTTGCAGGAAATGAACCGATTTCCAGTCTGTTGCTGCGATTGTCTTTAGGTTTAGCAGTAAGACCGCCGCAAGGAACAGCAGGAGCAGCGAACCAGCCGAGAAACGAAAGACCAGCGATTTATCGCTGGCTCTGATACGGTTTCCACGCTTTTGAAAATGTGGCATATAAAATCTCCTTTCCACGAAAAAAAGCAGCAAACCTTGAAGATTTACTGCTTTATAAATTTTAATTATCCAACTTCTATATGAGATTGATATTCTTGTAATTCTGGTTGTTCTTTGCACATTTTTTCTGCAAGTTCAAAATTAGTTTTTCCAGAAAAAACACATCTATAGCTATGATAGACTTGCTGACAATTAAAGTAATCAACCATATCTTTTGATGTTAAAGCATAAAATTGTCTATCTGAAAACAATTTATCATATGTAGTCTTCTCATACATTGCCAATAGTAATTTAGGTGTAATCGGAAAAACAATTTCAACACCTTCGGAATTAAATCCACCATAGCTCATATATTTATCGTGCTTATGGGGAATAGTAGCTACAGGATTATCTGATGTATAGAATGGATATTCAGTCTTATTTACATACATAACCCAAATATGATTACACAATGTTTCAGCGATTCCTACTGCCATTTCTTCGTCAAGTATCATGCTACTATGTTGCAACTTTACAAAATCTGGATTAACTTCACATTCAAATGCCTCTTTTGGAAGTGCGTCCTCATTATTCATTTGACTTTTATAAGCAAGCGTCTGATATGTTTTAGTAATCATATCTCTTAAATTATCTCTAAAAGATTTTGTCCTAATAATTTGAATTGCAATAAATAATGCCATAAAAGATTTTTCTATTTCAGAACATGCAAGGCAATTTTGTATTACCCAATCATTTCCCCCGTAACTTTTATTTATAAGAGTTTGAAGTAGTCCACTGTAAATGCCCTCTAATTGGCTAAAAAACTCTTTTTCAATATGTTTTTCATCTAACTCATCTAAAACACTTTCCCAATTATCAACGCCCACTATTTCCATTAAATCATTTTTGATTTTTTCTTCTTTATCTTTTTCAGCCATTTGTATCAATTCATCAAATTTTATATCATAAAAATAATTTTCCATTGCAATATCCATGATTTTTTGTGGACGTATTTGTGTTTTAAATTTATCAAATACATTAATTCGGTCATTGTCGAGAACAAAATTTTTTAAATAGCAACGAGGTACATAGTGTTCTTTTTTTGTATCTGCCATTGTAATCACTCCTAAATCAAATAATTCAAGTATAGTATATCAAGTTACAATGGTAGATACAA
This sequence comes from Eubacterium sp. 3_1_31, assembly GCF_964249515.1. Classification (NCBI taxonomy): domain Bacteria; kingdom Bacillati; phylum Bacillota; class Clostridia; order Eubacteriales; family Eubacteriaceae; genus Eubacterium; species Eubacterium sp. 3_1_31. Next base: position 22,228 of record NZ_CAXUBY010000044.1, on the reverse strand, counting down.
TTAAATCCAATTCTATTTGTCTGGTTTTGAAATTTGTTTGTTATGTGTTATATTCTTTAAGACAATATCGTCTGCTTTGATGTACCAGTCAACGTCTGCCCCTTGAAAAGTAGCGGTTGCCACCGTATCAGCCACAGGATTGATGATTTCCACCTCTGCGTTGTAGTCAAATTCCTTTAACGGAACAGTGGCAGGAATACTTACCTGTATCATGCGTCCTTGTTCCTTACACTTCAAATCGTAGGTGCGTTCCTTGATTTCTTCAGAAACCGTACCGTCCTCATTCTGGATATGTACCTCACGACGCAGAGCCGAGAACTTCAATACGCCGAATGTTTTTTCCTTGTCAATGATGATTCCATTTGCTAATCTCATAGATTCGATACCTCCTTATGCTTTCACCATGTCGTCTGCTGACAGGATATAGTTTGTGAAACCTCTTGTGCCGATTTTATAACCCTCTGCGGTGATTTTGGGATTGATAAGTTTTACCCTTTCCTCTGATTCAAAGTTCTTCTCACCAGCAGACGCAGGCAGCACCACAATAATATCATCTGCTCTCTGCACGTCTGAATAAAGGTTAAAGCTACGGGAAACGACCGCCATGCGTCCGTTGATCCTACGCTGTTCCACCTTATTCTCTCCTGCAAATTCTAAATGCCCGAATGTCTTTTCCATGTTTGGGATAACGTGTTTTAATTCCATAATATACCTCTTTTCTTTCTATATTTTATTGATAGTGTCATTCTGCTGTCTGGATAATATCTGTCTGCCTGTGGATTATCAAGGGCAGGCGTTGTGCGTTGCACCCTTGACAATCCCCATTCAGAAAGATAAATCATCATCAAGCAAAATTTAGCCAGATTGTCAGATATATGCTGACTTTTTTATAATGGGCGGTGAACGGGATTTCTCTTTCATCAGACGATACCTCTCGTATTAGTCAGCTTTCTTTTTATAAAATCTCTTGTGGGCTGCGAAGATAAGACCAGCACTGGAAATTCCAAGCATAGCTAACAGTGCAGCTAAAGGTGTATTGTCACCTGTTTTTGGAGAGCTGCCTGTTCTGTTAGGTGTTTCTGGCGTATTGGATTCCTCTGGTGTGGCAGGAGATTCTGGTTGTTCCTTGACGGTCACAGTCTGCCCCTCATCCTCAATGTTCTTATGTTCCGCTATCTTGATAGGCTCGTCTGGATTCGTCACGTCGTATAATTCCTCAAACGTGACAAGTTCCTTGCCGCCTAACTCGCTGGCATTGAAAGTAAATTCAATCTGAACCTCCATCTTGCTGTCTGTCGCTGTGAATGTAAGGTCATTTTCCACAGGCTTTCCGCCAACCAGTAGCTGTGCATTTTTAGATTTTACCATCTGCCAACCTTTGAGTTGGTACTGTGTGCCTGTTTCCAAACCGTCCAAAGTGACAGTATCGACGATAGTTACCTCTTTGTCGGCATTGATGGTCTTTTCACCAGTCGCCTTGTCACAGGCGGTTGTGTGCATAGTGATGATACGCTCTGTGATTGTTACGGTCTGCCCCTTGTCGTTAATGTCCTTGTGTTCCGCAACCTTGATAGGCTCGTCTGGATTCGTTACGTCGTATAATTCCTCAAACGTGACAAGTTCCTTGCCTGCAAGCTCGCTGGCATTGAAAGTAAATTCAATCTGAATCTCCATTTTGCTGTCCGTTGCGGTAAATGTAAGGTCATTTTCCACAGGCTTTCCATCAACAAGTAACTGTGCGTTTTCAGATTTTACCATTTGCCAGCCTTTAAGCTGGTACTCTGTGCCTGTTTCCAGACCGTCTAAGGTAACAGTATCAACGATTGTCACTTCTTTGCCAGCAACAATCATCTTTTCGCCAGTCGTCTTGCTGGTCGCTGTGGTATGGACTGTAATCACTCTTTCTGTGATTGTCACAGTCTGTCCGTCGTCCTCAATGTCCTTGTGTTCCGCAACTTTGATAGGTTCGTCTGGATTGGAAAGGTCGTATAATTCCTCAAAGGTTACAAGGTCGCTGCCGCCTAAAGCACTGGCATTGAATGTAAATGTCATTTCGATTTCCATTCTGGACTTCTTTGCGGTAAAAGTATAATCATTTTCCACAGGCTTTCCGTCAACAAGTAGCTGTGCGTTTTCAGCTTTTACCATCTGCCAGCCTTTAAGCTGGTACTTTGTACCTTTTTTCAGACCGTCTAAAGTAACAGTATCAACGATAGTCACACTTTTACCAGCGACGATTGATTTTTCACCTGTTGCTTTATCAGCAGCAGTTGTATGGATAGTGATTTCTGGTTCGTATTCATCTGTCAGCGTACCTAAGTCAATCACAGTTTTATCTCTTGAAACCACCACATCAAAAGCAGGAATCAGTGTCATTCCTTTATTGGAATCGCAGCACAATTCCTCAATCGTATAGGTATCGTAAGGCAAAGCACCTTTGCTGTCGTCTGGTGCGGAAGTACCGAACCAGATACCGTCCTCGCTGGTCTTGCCCTCGTTGGTATTCTGTGTATGGGAAACCCAGTCAGCAGAAGTTGAGAACTGACCGTTTGCGTCCGTCACGATAACATGACTTTCACCAGTCGTCTTGCTTGTGATCCTAAACGGAACATTCGCAAGACGCTTGTGTGTGCCAGCAGCGATTTTCACGCCCTCAATGTCGCCACGTTTAATCTGGTTGTAAATGGAATGTTCTTCATCTGTTAAATCAACGATTTTCCCATTTTCCGTGACTGCAAATTCAACCGCTTTTGCACCGTCTGTCAAATATCCCTCTGGTGCGCTGGTTTCTTCTAAACGGTATTTTCCAAAAGGTAGGGTATCTGTATCAGTCGCAGCAATACCGTCAATCCCTGTATGGATTGTCTTTACGGTTTCGTTTTTCTTATACAGCTTGCCATCAACCAAGACAGCATTATCATTTAAGGAAATGATTGCAAAGGCAGTATCTTTTAAAGTTGCTCCGCCCTGTGCTTTGGTATCTTTGGTTTCAAAGTCACGTTTCTGGATTTTGACACCGCCACGGATAACCTTGTCAGATACAGAATACTGGTTGCTGCCGCTTAATACTGCAAGCTCGCCATCTTCTGTAATCTGCGCCACATACAAGCCTTTTATCTGTTCTGAACTTCCAGCAGCCTGCATATATGCGCCCTCCAATAAGTAACCGTTTGGAGCAGACTTTTCTTCTACCGTGATAGTTCCCAGCGGCAGGCAAACTGTACCGTTTTGTGTATAGAAACTATCGCCAGATACTTTATAGGAATCAGCTAAACGGGTGATATAGTGGATTGCATTGTCGCTGCCTTTTTCCGCTTTAGTCTTTGTCGTCCATGTGCGTGTCGGCTCTGCTGGAAGATTATCTTTTGTATAATATCCGTCGTAATACTTCCAGACAAACTCTGCACCCTCCAAACTCGCATTACCCTGTGGGTCTGCTTTGGAAGTTTCCATATCAATCTTGAAAAGCTCAATCAAGGTATCTGTGACTTTCGGTGTATCGCTCACTTTCAAGGTAGCTGTTTCACCAGCTTTGACCGTAAGAGTATACACGTTCTTATCTAACTGGAATCCTTTGGGAGCTTTGGTTTCTTTCACATAGTATGTCGCAGCTTTTAGTTCCACAGTTTCAGTGCTGCCACTGTTATCTGTCGTAAGTGTGGCAAGCTGTTCTTTGCAGCTTTTATCAGCGTAGACACCATAAGTCGCACCAGTGATTGAATAGCAGTCGTTAGATTCTGTAATCCCTGTATTACTGGAAGATTTCTGAATCTTGCCATTTCCAACAGCCAGCTTTGCGTAAAACTGTCCTAATTCCTGTCCCTCGCCAGAGTAGATATAACCATAACAGTCATAACGTCCTTTATTTTCTTTGACAAAGGCTTTAGCACCTGCGAATACTTCATCTTGTATCGCTTTGGGGATTTCATCATAGGCAGCTCGCACGTTATCGCAGCCCCAGCCTAAATGAACGCTCAATCTCTGCCAGACCACTAACTGTCTTAACAGGTAGGCGTGCTGACTGCTTATCCCTTTATGACTGTCTGTGTACTGCTTGACGTATTCAATGGATAAAGCAACGTCAGCTATCTGGTCGGCACTCATGCGTGTGCTTGCGTCAGCTCTGGTCTTATAGCCATTTTTAAAATTCGTGTTTATATCTATGCAGTAAGCGTCCTCGCCCTCGACGGTCATATGCCCCTCGTTGAATGTTGAGCCGATAGAACCGTCATTCATTACTTTTTCAACGATTCCTACACGTTCCGCAGATTCTGTCCAGTATTGCGTCTGCGCTGCATGAACCACAGTAGTAGGTAATGTGGTAAAGACGGTTGCAAGGGTAAGGACACCCGTAAGCAATCGTTTCATAATCTTTATCATAATTTTTTGATTCTCCTTTCTTTCTGAAATATAAAAAGGACGCTCATTTCTGAACGTCCAAAGGGTACGAGTATCTTGATTTCTAGTGACAAATGATTTATATTTAAAAAAGTAAAAATTGCAAAAAACTAAGCGCATTTGCTAACAGCTTGCTAACACTCTACGGTGTATGGCAGTACACCTACGGGTAACAGCGTCTAGCAATAACAAAGGCTTCGTCTTTATTTTTTGCCATTAAGCGCCCCATAAAGGATAATCGAACCACCAGCTACCACAGCTCATAGGGAACTCCTAAGCGGAACGCCCCCGGTTCGAATCCGGGCAGGGACGCCACAAACAACGCCGAAAGCCTTGATTTTTCGAGGTTTTCGGCTTTTCTTATTTTCCGGCATCATTCAATCTTAACTTTTCCGTTTTGCCATCGCTTTTGCCCCGTTCTTGCTAAAAAAGGCGAAAGGTCGTGCTAAGAATTATTAGCAGGAAAACTGCTGTTCTGCTAAGAAAAGAAGCTCCCCTGCTAATTTGTACCTCAGACACGGCAAAAATCCTTGCTAATTCACAGGGCGGTAGTTATGCTGTTAGCCCTGCAATATTTGAACTACGCACTTGTTGTCTTTTGTTTGCCAGACAGTCGCAATAAATCGCAAGATTGCTTATTTGTTCTATGCTGTTACAATGAAGATAGTGGAGGTGTCAATATGAAGGACAAAAAGTATTATATCAATCTGACCGAGCAGGAACGCTCTCAAATCATACATTCGCTTATAGATAAAAAGAACGCACTTATGGCTCAAGGCAGATACACCGACGCTGTTGATGAAGTCATCTTAAAGCTGATGAAAGCAAAGAAAAAGGCTTTCATAGTGCGTACTGTTTCGTAGTCATTTCCTTTTCAAAAAATAAAATATAGAGCTATATAAGCAAGCCGCTTATTCCTTTATCGGAATAGGCGGTTTTTTGTTTTGTAGGTGTGAAAAAGCGGAACAAAAAAATTTTTTTATTTTTTTCAAATTTAGGGTGTCCATTTGACCTCTCCCAGTGGGAACAAGTGAAAGGGTTATTTCTTAACTCCGATTAGGAGCAACTCTTTCGCTGTTCCTTGACAACTGAATATATAGGCACATCGGACTTTAGTTCTGATGATGAGCCACCTTATCGGGTACGCCAAGACCTCTGAAACGGAGCGAGCGAGAACCCCCGGTAAAAGTGTCAGGTTGCACCTGATACGGCGATGACAGTCAGAATGATAATGATACTTCTCTACGGAGCTGGCGGAGAACCCGGCAGAGGTGAAATTCCTATGACACGGTTTCGCAAACCGTGACCGATGTGCTTCCCACACAAAGCAACAGCTTTACGCAGGGGGTGTTGAAAACAAATACTGCGTTGATACATAGCCGTCTGAACACAGCCGGCTATAAATCTATCGAAAGGAGGAAAGCCAATGCCTAACTGTAAAACCATTGCTATCTGCAATCAGAAGGGCGGCACAGGCAAAACGACCACAACGGTCAATTTAGGGATAGGGCTTGCGAGACTTGGTAAAAAGGTACTCCTTGTAGACGCCGATCCGCAGGGCGACCTCACGACTTGCCTCGGATGGAAAGATAATGACAGTCTGCCGACTACCATTACCACTAAGTTATCTGAGATAATGCGTGAAGAAAACGGAAACCCGCATTTCGGTATTCTGCATCACGAGGAAAATGTTGATTTGCTTCCCGCAAACCTTGAACTGTCCGCTATGGAAATGATGCTTGTAACGACTATGAGCCGTGAAACCGTTTTGAGAACCTATCTGAATAAGGTAAAGAATGATTACGAATATATCCTGATCGACTGTATGCCTTCCCTCGGTATGGTAACTTTGAACGCTTTAGCGGCGGCAGATAGCGTAATCATCCCCGTTCAGGCTCAGTATCTTCCCGCAAAAGGAATGACACAGCTTATGCAGACCATCGGGAAGGTCAAGCAGCACATCAATCCGAGTCTGAAGATTGACGGTATCTTACTGAATATTGTAGATAACCGAACAAACCTTGCGAAAAGCACAGCTGACACACTGCGGAAAAACTACGGAAGCGTGATAAAGATATATCACTCAGCCATTCCTATGGCAGTAAAAGCCGCAGAGGTGGCGTCGAAAGGTGTCAGCATATATAAGTATGAACCGAACAGTCCTGCGGCGAAGGCTTACGCTGAATTGACAAAGGAGGTGTTAGCCGATGGCAGGAAGAAAGAGCGACTTCACTCTGCCGACGCTCGATGACCTGTTCTCAACACAGGAAATGAGAGATGATGCGAAACTCGCAAAAATCCGGGATATTCCCTTAGAGCTGATTGACGATTTTCCCGATCACCCTTTTAAGGTGCGTGACGATGAAGATATGATGCAGCTTGTTGAGAGCGTCAAGGAGCGTGGGGTTATCACCCCGGCAACCGTCCGTCAGAAAGAGGACGGCAGATATGAGCTTGTATCGGGACACAGACGAAAACGAGCGTGTGAGCTTGCAGGCTTTGAAACGCTCAGGTGTGAGGTAGTTGACCTTACGAGAGATGAAGCCACCATCTTAATGGTGGAAAGCAATTTCCAAAGGTCACAGATACTTCCCTCGGAAAAAGCGTTCGCATACAAAATGCGGATGGAAGCTATGAAAAGACAAGCAGGCAGACCAAGTAAAGAAAATGTGTCCCCAGTGGGGACGAATTTACGAACCGATGAATTGATCGCACAGGAAACCGGTGATAGCAGAAATCAAATCCACCGATATATTCGCTTGACCAATCTTGTCCCCGAACTGCTTGACCTTGTGGACGAAGGCAGAATGAAAATGCGACCTGCCGTTGAGATTTCTTTTCTCGACGAGGACTGCCAGCGTGATTTGGTAGATGAAATCGACCTGAACGACTGCACTCCGTCCCACGACCAAACAATCCGTATGCGAAAGATGTTTGAAGAAAAGAAGCTCACACCTGAAGCCATACAAGCCATTATGTCGGAGCAGAAACCCAATCAGCGTGAGAGAATTGTGCTGAGTGGGGATAAGGTACGACAGTATATCCCGAAGAATATTCCCCTTAACCAAACGGAGGATTATGTCTGCAAGGCTTTGGAGCATTATGCGAGCTATTTGAGAAAACGGGCAGAGCGTGACGCAAGGTAGCAGGAGTAACATTTTTCGTTTTCCCTTCCTCACACTCTAACCCCTAAGTACAATCTAACCTACCGAAGAAAGATATATAACTATCTCACAATATATATCTATCTCCATAACTTAAAGCTATCTCAAACAAATCGCATCGTTTCCACTTGAAGGAGGTGGTTGCTAAAATGAAAGATTAACCTATTCGCACCTTTGTCAAATTGCAGAGAACTTTCTACAATGAAGGCGAAAGGAGCGAATCGCAATGAAAAACAAAATCTTATGCTTTGGCTTGGTTCTCATTTTCCTTGCTTCAATATGCGGATGCAACGCAGATAAAGCTGGTGTTTTGGAAAGCTCGGATATAGCCGACTATTCTTCTTCGGTGAGTAATACGGAAACTTCCGATGAAACGGATACGACCGTAGAAAGTGAACCTGAAAGAGAAACTATGACGGCTGAAATCAGTGCAGAACCGACATCGGAAAGTAACGAGCCTGAAACTGCTCCGACAGAGAGCAAGAAACCAGTTGAAGCCGACAAAACGGATATTCCAGCCGCACCAAAGGCAGAAACAGAAACACCAAAGCCCGAAGCGCCCAAACCGCCCGTAAGCGAGGAAACAAAAGAGCCGGAAAAGCCTGTCCAGTCGGATAAAGAACCTCCGGCAGAACAGCCTACGGAAGAAGTAAAGCCAAAAACAGCTTACGACTACGAGTTTGACATTGAAGCAATCCGAAGCGACCTCATTTCTCTCGGCTGCTCTATGGGACTTACTCATATTACTACCGATGACGGAATGGCAATTACACCGGACAATGCTTCGTGGGCGACGCCTGTTACGGCTTCCGAGTCGTTTCAGGGAGAACGCCTGAAAAGAAAACTCACGGACTATGTGCAGTCGATGCCGGATATTATCACCGCTTACGGCGGCGCACCAATTGAATATTTCACGATATATATTGAACCGCTTGGAAGCGGCAGCTACCGGATATATTTCCTGTACTGAGTTCGTGAGAACCTACCCTCTGCCCGAAAAGACAGAGGGCTTTTTTATACCCAAATTAAGAAAGGACGGTTAAACCGAAATGAAAAATTTTGCAAAATCCAAAGGAAAGCGCATCACTGCCGCACTCCTGTGTGCTGTTATGTGCATTATGTCCCTTCCGCTTTCTGCCTTTGCCTTTACAGCAGAGGAAGGAAAGACAGTAAACGCATATTACGGTGATAAGTATGTGAGCGCAGACGGAGAAATGTATTATTCTCCCTCAACCTATCAGTATATCGCCTATGATGCAAACGGCAATGAAAGTCTGCACACTCAAAGCGCAGGCAATTCGAGAACCAAGCTGATGATTAAGGACAGCAGCGGTTCCCGACAGATTATGTGTATCGAGTCCGGTATTCCATATAACGCCGGAGGAACTTATGACAGCAAAAGCGGAACAAACAGCTCATATTTTCAGAACCTGCCGACAACAGCACAGTACGGAATTATGCTGACCTCCGTGTACGGATGGCGTCCGGGCAAAACTGCACCGATCAGCGGTACTAACGAGGACGACTTTTCTATGGCAACTCAGATTATCCTTTGGGAGTATCAGCAGCAGCTTCGTACCTCTCCGACTACTCTCAAAGCAAACAGCTACGGTGTTCCTGCCGACACTTACTTCAAGGGTATCAAAGGCAGACCTGCCGAGAAGTGCTATGACTGGCTTCTTACGCAGATGCAGAGCCACGCAACCATTCCGAGCTTTGCTTCCAATAAGAGCAGCTCTGCAACCACCTATACGCTGAAATACAATCAGGCGGCAGATAATTACAGTCTTACGCTGACCGATACGAATAATACGCTGTCGGATATTAAGTTCAGCGCAAGCGGTATTACCGTTTCAAGAAACGGCAACAAATACACCTTTACTTCAAACAAGATGATTGAAACCGCCGTTAGTGTTACGGTGCAAAAGAATGTACCCGGTATTGACGGCAACTTCCTCATTTGGGGATACCCCGGAAAGCAGACAATGATGTCGGGTGCGGAAGATCCGGTCGTATTCTATCTCAAAATCAAGACGGAAACCACCGGAGTCGGTCATATCGTGAAGCACTCCGAGGACGGAAAGGTGGCAAACATTAAGTTCAACATTGCCGGAAACGGCGTTAATCAGTCCGTCACCACAAAGGCGGACGGCACGGTGGATATTGAACTTATGCCCGGTGTATATACCGTTACGGAGCTGACCGAGGAAAAGTATGAGCCGCAGAATGTGCAGAGGGTTACGATTGTATCGGGAAACACCTCAACAGTCACATTCAGCAATACACTTAAGCGTGGCGACCTTCAGGTAATCAAATCCTCCGAGGATAATCTTGTGGAGGGCGTTACCTTCCACCTTTACGGCACATCTCTTTCCGGTATTGCCGTTGATGAGTATGCCGTGACAGATAAGAACGGTGTTGCTACCTTTAAGGATGTCCTGATTTCAGGCACAATGCCCTACACCATCGAGGAAGTGGATACGGCTATCCGTTATGTCGTGCCTGCAAATCAGACCGCACCTGTGAAATGGAAAGAGGTTACAACCCGCAATTTCACAAACATTCTCAAAAAGTTTACCGTGACCGTGACAAAGAGCGACCGTGAGGAAGGCAGCGCCCAGGGCGATGCTTCTCTTGCCAGAGCAGTTTACGGCATTTATAAGGGCGAAACCCTTGTGGACAAATATGTTACGGACAAAAACGGGCAGTTCACCACAAAGGAATATGTCTGCGACAATGACTGGACAATCCGTGAAATCACTCCGTCCGAGGGCTATCTGCTTGACACCACAATCCATAAGGTCGGTGCTGAACCGCAGCTTTATACCGTGGAACACAATCAGACAGCAAATGATGTTACCGAACAGGTTATGAAAGGCAATATCGCCATCATCAAGCATACCGACGATGGAGAAACCAAGATTGAAACACCGGAAAGCGGTGCAACCTTTGAAATCTATCTCAAATCCGCAGGAAGCTATACTGCTTCTGAGGAAGATGAGAGAGATATTATCGTCTGCGACGAAAACGGCTTCGGACAGACAAAGGATATGCCTTACGGCGTATATACCGTTCATCAGACCTCCGGCTGGGAAGGCCGTGAGCTGATGAAGGACTTTGATGTGTTCATTGCTCAGAATGGACAGACCTACCGTTACCTTATCAACAATGCAAACTTTGAAAGCTATATCAAGGTTGTCAAGGTGGACGCAGAAAGCGGCAAGACCATTCCTTATGCCGGAGCAGGCTTTCAGATTTACGATCCGACAGGAAATCTTGTTACGATGTCCTTTACCTATCCGACTCCGACAACAATCGACACTTTTTATACCGATGCAAACGGCTGTCTTGTGACACCGGAGAAGCTCGAATACGGCAAGGGATATTCTCTTGTTGAGGTTCAGGCTCCCTACGGATATGTTCTCGACAGCACTCCTGTGTACTTCGATGTAACGCAGGATAACGCTACCGAAGAAAGCGGGGTTACAGTGATTAAAGTGGATAAGCCGAATATGGCACAGAAAGGCACAATCACCGTAGAGAAAACCGGCGAAGTGTTCTACGGTGTAAGCGTAAGCGGCTCGGAGGATGCCGAGGTAATCTATCAGCCGATTTATGAAATCGCCGGACTTTCGGGTGCGGTTTATGAAATCCGTGCAGCCGAGGATATTATCACGCCTGACGGAACAGTACGCTTCACAAATGGCGAGGTTGTGGATACCGTTACTACGGACGAGGACGGACTTGCCAAGAGCCGTGAACTCTATCTCGGCAAATATGAAGTGCAGGAAATCAAAGCACCTTACGGTATGGTGTTGAATGATGAAATTCATACCGCAGAGCTTGTGTATGCCGGACAGAATGTTTCCGTGACGGAAACAGCCACCTCTTTTGTGAATGAAAGACAGAAGGTTGAAATCAGCTTGAAGAAAGCGCTTGAAGCAAGCGACCTTTTCGGTATCGGACAGAACGGTGAACTAAAAAACATCAGCTTCGGTCTGTTTGCCGCAGAGGAGCTTGTATCTGCAAGCGGTACTTCTATCCCCGCTGACGGTTTAATTGAGATCGTTACCCTTGATGAAAGCGGAAACGGTACGGTTAAAACCGACTTGCCTATGGGCGGCTACTATGTAAAAGAGCTTGCCACCGATGAGCATTATATCCTCTCGGATGCCAAGTACCCCGTAACCTTTGAGTATGCGGGACAGGAAACCGCAAAGGTTCAGCTTGCGGTCAATGACGGCGAAGCAATCGAAAACGACCTTATCTACGGCTCTGTTTCCGGCAGGAAGGTCAATGAAAACGGCGAACCTCTCGGCGGTGCGCTGATCGGACTCTTTAAGTACAACGATACCGAATTTACAAAGGAAAACGCTTTGATGACTGCTACCTCCCAAAAAGACGGTAGCTTTTCTTTTGAGCAGATTCCCTTCGGTATTTGGTATGTAAGAGAAATCGAGCAGCCGACAGGCTTTGTCCTGAACGAAACCGTATATGAAGTGAACATTGCCGAAAATGAACAGGTTGTCGAAATCGAAATTGCAAACGAGTTTGTTCGTGGCAATATCACGCTTACCAAAGTGGACGCAGACTTCCCCGACAACAAGTTGACCGGAGCAATCTTTGAAATATATCAGGACAACAACGCAGACGGAAAGCTGGATGACGGAGATACGCTGATCGGCACTCTTACCGAAAGCGAAGCAGGAATTTATGAGATGAAAGACCTTCTTTACGGTCACTATCTCATAAAGGAAACCAAAGCGCCGGAGGGCTTCTTGCTTGATACGGGTGTTTATTCCGTATTCATTGAAACGGACGGTATGACCTATTCCGTAGAGAACAAAGCAGGCGTCGGCTTTATCAACGAAGCGATGAAAGGCAACCTGAAAATCGTCAAGACATCTTCTGACGGCAAGGTGGAAGGCTTCTCCTTCCGTATTACCGGAGCAAACGGCTATGATGTAACGCTCAAAACCGATGAGAATGGCGAAATCTTCATCGAGGGACTCCGCATCGGTGAATACACCGTGTCCGAGGTAGCCGATGAGGTATCTGCACCGTATTCACGACCTGCCGATAAAAAGGCAAATGTTATGACCGACTCCACCACGATTGTGGAAATGCACAATGTTGTCATTGACACTCCGAAAACCGGAGATAACAGCAAGCTCGGCTTGTGGCTTGCCCTGCTCGGTGCTTCCGCTGCCGGTATCGGCGTGACAGTCTATGCAGGTGTTAGAAAAAAGAAAAAGGAGGATGCTGAATAATGGAGCCGAAAACAATTATCGCAATCGTTTTGGTCGCCTTTATCATTGGCGGCTTTATCTTTCTTCAGGTAAAAAACAGAAAGAAGAAATAACCTACGGGGGGCGGATGAAATACTCCGTCCCCTTATTCTTTTTAAGGAGGAGCCTATGAAAACAATGAAAACAGTTGAAAGCCGGGTTCTGCAAATTCTTCGGGACTGTCCTGAAACGAGAAATGAGGATATGCTGCTTTTCTACCGTTACTACAACCGCTTTGCCGACTATCTTCGAGCAGGCGAACTTCCGCTTGAAGATTTGGCATATAACTACAAGGCATACGGACTTCCGTGCTTTGAGTCTATCCGCAGAGCAAGGCAGCGTGTGCAGTCCCTGTTTCCTGAGCTTTCCCGCAACAGTGCTAACGAACAGGATGGTTCTGTTGTAATCGTAATCAACATTAACGGAGGGTAAGAAAATGGGCAAGGAAAAACGAATGATCGGAGATTATACGGTACTCTGTTCAGTCAATGTGGGCGAAAAGGAAGTTATCTTGGCTTCCAATGAGCAAAGCACGGACGGAGAGAAATTTTTGTGCGGCTTTGTAGAGCGAAACGACCTTTTTGAACTGTGCAAGGAATGTGTGGTAAGCGATGACTATATTGAGATTGCCCACACTTTCGGGAGCCGTGTTGTCAATGAAGCGGAGCTGTTCAAGGAGCAGGTCAAAAAGCTGGATATTCCCATCACGGTCATTACCGAAGCAGACTGTATTCCCGACCATTATTCAAAAGACATCAACGGCAAGGTTATTGCCATTGATCCGAAGGTATTAAAGCCTGAATTTCAGAGAGCCGACAGACAGCTCTACTTGGTTACAGGCGGTTTCGGTGCTTCGGCAAACAGCCGTGGAAGCGCTGTGTTCTGCACCAATCTTCATACCGGGAAAAACACCCGATTTGAACGAATGGATGTTATGGGCGAAGTAAAGCCCGAATGTATGCCGGACTGGGCAAAAGAAAAAATTGCCGCTATGAGCCGAAGCCATAAAGAAAAAGACAAAGAACGATAAGGAGGTACAGACCTATGAAAGATACAATTACCCTTCAGCAGAAGGTCAAAGTCTTAAACAAGCTCTTTGATGCAAAATGCAGAACCGAAAAGGACTTGCAGGGACTTTCTATGGAAAGCATTTTGAAAATCCCGAACATCACCATTCAGGATATGACGGTGATTATGGAGCTTCAGAAAGCAACCAAATCGGGCAAGCTGTTCTCCTACTTAGGCGGTGGTACAGATGAGCAGCAAGCAGAATGACCGTCATATTATCTGGAGCGATATTCACCTTGATTTTGAGGACTGGCGGGCAGACCTTGAAGAACAGTACCCCGACCTGTCCGAAGATGAACTGATACAGAAAATGTACGAAATCAATTCCGACTATCTCGGTGACGAGCGTATGAACCTGAATGTTCAACTCTCACAGCCCATCTTGGTTGTGGCGGACATCGGGCGTTGGGACGGTCGTTATGACGGGTATGCGGAAATCAAGACAGGCAATATTAAAGACTGTTTGTATTCCGAAATGGATATGTGCGAGTGGTATGTGGACAAATACGGAGATCTCCGTGCCGATGCCGTTCATCACGACGGGACAAATCACTACCTCTACCGTGTGTATAAGGACACCGCAACAGACAGTCAGATTGAAAATCTCAAATCAAAGATTTACGATGGCAAGGCAACACGAGCCGATATAACGAGAGTGACAAGGCGGCTCGGTGATGAAATTGCCGCCGTTTACGGGTTCGATATTCCCCGGCAAAAGAAAAATATCGAGAGAGCGAGGTGAAAATATGGATTACCGAATTATGAACCCTGCCGAAAGAAAATATACCTTCCGCCAAAGCCAGCAGATTTCTATGCAGACGGGACTTATCGGGTATTTGAGAGCAGATTTCGGCAGTACGGGCAAAGAGTTTTATTCCACTTGGAACGATTTCAGAAAGGACTTAAAGACCGACGATTTCAAAAAGGAATTTGACTTGGTGATAAACTCCTACCGTTTCGGAGACGGCGAATTCTTAATCGGCAGAAGCGCTATGACAAAATTCTGCTATGAACATCCCGAAAGCTGCTACGAGGATGACCGTAATCATTACGGCGTCCGTGTTGATACCGAACAGTATTCATATTTAATGCGGTTAAATCCAAACCGTGGAGAGTACAATCTGTACTGCTATTGCTATCAGCGTGAGTGGCTTGACAACCATCTTCAAAAAGCCGAAAAAGGTATCCGCTTTATTGATCCGCACTACAAAGAGCAGTTCACTATCCCTGACGGAGATAAAATCCGCATAACTTTAAGCAGCGGTGAGCATTACGACAGAGAGTGCAGATATATCGATGATTACCACCTTGGGGTGGGCGACAATCTCTATCATATCTGTGAGTTTGCCGAGCGAATGGAGCAAAACGGAAATACCGTTATTCCGCTTCGTTCCTCTCTGCCGGAGCAATGCTATGTGTACTTGCCGACGAGCAATGAAATCGGCATTATCCAAAAAGGCGAAACCGGATATTACAAAACAGACCTGACAGACGGCGTTCCCGGTGAAATGAAAGAGCTTGCCGACTCTATGAACCGTAAGCTCGGTGTTACAAAGGGACAAGCCGAAGCAATGAAGACTGGCTCAATGTTTGGGTGGAAAGTTCCTGCCGCCGATCCGAAAAACTATGACGAAAACGGAAAACTTGTAAAGCCAAAACGGAACAAAGATTATGAAAGATAAGGAGGTGTTTCCCGATGGCTCGTAAATATGACCTTATTTCCGAACTGTACGACCGTACCTGCAAGACGGTGGTATCCTCTCCGCAGAATTGGGAAGCCTTTTTGACTTCTGCCTGCCGAAACTATAAGCTACGCTTCGATGAACAGCTTTTGGTGTTCGCACAGCGACCGGACGCTACCGCAGTTCTTGAAATTGAGCGTTGGAACGGCACTTTCGGTCGATGGGTTAATCGAGGTGCAACCGGTATTGCGGTCTTTGACGACGATGCAAGCAGAAGCCGCCAGCGTCTTATCCATTACTTTGACATTTCCGACACCCATCCGAGCAAGTATTCCCGTCCTGTTCCTATTTGGGAAATGAAGCCGGAATATGAGCAGGAAATCACCGAAACCCTTGAAAGCACCTTTGGAACGCTGGATAACAGCCAAAGCCTTGCGGACGCAGTTATGAGTGCGGCACAAAACGCCGCCGAGGACAATCTTCCCGATTATACCCGTGATTTGCTATACTCTGTAAACGACAGCTTCTTGGAGGAACTGGACGAGGACAATATTTCCACCATATACAGAAAAGTTGTTACCAACAGCGTGGCATATATGATGATGGAACGGCTCGGCATTGATACGGAGGAATATTTCGAGCGTGAAGATTTTGAGGATATTATCAATTTCAATACGCCCGGTACGCTTAATGCCCTGGGCTTTGCCACCAGCGACATTGCCGAAATGGGACTTACCGAGATTGCAAAAACAGTGATGTCCCTTGAAAGGCAAAATCGCATAATTGCAGAAAACAGAAAGCCTGATTACAATATAGGCAGAAATCAAAACACAGAAAGGAGTCCACAAAATGAACGAGCTGACATACACGATGCAGGGCGATTACAGACTGCCCAATCTGACTTTACCGGAACAGCCGGAAGCGCCGATGGGACGGTACTCCCGAATGAGAGCGAAGTACCTGAAAGAGAACCGCAAGGTGCTGTACTACAATCTCCTGACGAGCTGCAAGCTGAGCGAGCATCTGACGCAGATCGAACAGACGGCGACCGAAATGGAGGAACGCCTGACGAAAGAGATGGCGGTGAAGGAAGGCTTGACCGAGAGCCTGAAAGCGACGGATATGATGAGTTGGGTTCGGCAGATGAACAACCTGAAGAACCGGGTTCAGGAAATCGTGATGAAGGAAGTAATCTTCGCTTAGAGTATTACGACCGAAGTAACGAGGACAGAAGCCTGCCGTTTTTCGGTCACGATGATACTATTCGAGAAATCCTTGCAACCACACCCCACCTGAAAGCCACCAAAGATGAAATCCGTGCATTTTATGAAAGCGTAGCCGACGAGAAAAAGCGCACCGAGTATATCAAAGGCATTTTCAATAATGATTATACCGAAGTGATACTGGGTGCCGGCAGACGAGTCGGCTACAAGACTTATCAGAATGTGCTTCAGCTTTGGGAAGGTAGTTATCTTAGCCGTACAAAGCAGAGCTTTTACGATTGGGGCGTGATAGCCAAACATTTTGAAGCAATGCGACTTTTGGGCGAGCTTCAGGACACAATGAAACCCCTGCCCTCTATGGACGGGCAGATGAGCTTAATGCTCAATTACGAAGCAGAGGTAACGAAACCCTCTGCTTTTTCCTTTTCTCAGGAGATTATCGACGCTGTTCTCACCCGTGGAAGCGGCGTGTCGGAGGGAAAGTTCCGCATTTATGAGCAGTTCCAAAAGAGCCTTTCAAAGAAGGAAAATGTGGATTTCCTGAAAAATGAATACGGTTGGGGCGGTTCTTACCCCGTTATCACCGGAACGGGCATTGACGAGCAGCACGATGGCAAAGGCATCAAAATCTCGAAGAATGTAAACGGCGAAGAAGTCAAAGTGCTTCTGAATTGGAATCAGGTTGAAAAGCGCATTTCTGAGCTTATTAAAATGGATAGATACCTGAACCCGAAAGAAAAGGAACTCTACCCTGAGTGGCTTGAGCAACACGAAATTCGCAGAGCCGAAGCCGCAGAGGAACGCAGAAAGCGAGAAATCCTTTCTACTGCACCACCCGAAAAGAAAGAGCCTGAACCGAGCAACGAAAGATATGAATATCATCTTGGCAACACCGTTTATCTCGGTGCAAACGAGTATGAAATTCTGTCCTTTGACAATGACCGGGTAATGCTCTATGATACGCAGTTCCCGTTGTTCAATAAGGAAATGACAAGAGCCGAGTTCGACCAAAAGGTTCAGGAAAACCCGATGAACGACCACCTGAAAGTAAAGGTATTACCAGCAGAAGAAATCACAGACAACACAAAGGTGAGAATATCTTTGGATAGCGGAAACGACCTTGTTCATTGGATATATTTTAATCCCGATGCAAATGCCGGAGGTCAGTATGTCTCAGGTGATTTGAGCTTCTCTGTTTTTGAGGAACTCATCGAGCAGTATGATATTGCGAACCATCCCGAAAACACGGATAGGTTTGTTGCCGACCTTGAAGAAATGTCGGATCAGTTTTTGGCTGACATCAACACGCCTTTCTTTATGGAAGCGGAAAACGACTATGAGATGGACTGCGACTATACCGAGTTCACACCCGAAAACATTCTCAAAATCCACAAGGATATTCAGCAATTTGTAGCGGAACATCAAGCAGAACTTAACAGAATGGCTGGGCAGAATAAGCCGAACGCATTGCCGGTTTATGACCGTGTAAGAGAACCGTATAGAAGTTATCTTGCGGTGAAAGCCGAAAATCCCGACAGTCTTGTGTTGTATCAGGTTGGCGATTTCTTTGAAGCCTATGGCGAGGACGCACAAAAGGTTGCTGAAGCTCTTGACCTTGTGATGACCTCCCGTGCGATAAGCGACAGCGAGAGAGTTCCTATGGTGGGCTTCCCGCAGCACGCCCTCGAAACCTATATGAATATGCTGACCGACAGAGGTTATGATTTAGCGGTTGCTTCTCTTGAAAACGGAGAGCGCAAGGTATATAACCTTGTTTCTCAGAATAAGGAAGCTCCGGTGGAGTCAAAGCCTATCGGCAGAATTGATTATCTTCATACGGACGGGCGTGTTCGTGAGAGCATCGAATACACAAGTCCCTATCAGTTTGAAAAGGACATTAAGGAAGAAAATTACTACGGCGTTCCGATGAAAATTGTTCTGTATAAGGACAGGGACGGAACGACCATTCCGCAGGACTTTATCTCACAGCTTGATCCGTCGCCGCAGGGCGTTGAGATTATCGACAGTCCGTATCTGAAATCTTCCCTTGATATTGCTAAGGAGATTATTGACGAATACTGTCGAGAAGAATTTGAGCGTGACGAGGGTGCGGACTACTCTAACCTTTCCGAAGTCAATGTGGCATACACAACGACCGAAGATGATAAGCACGAAATACAGGCGAATGTCAACCTTGTAGACTTCAAGATTGAAACCCTTGTGGACGGTACGGTTATCCGCACCGAACAGTACGACAGTCTTGAGGATATGACCGAGCGAGGTCTGAAGAACCTTTCCTTTGATGACCTTGTTTATCTGTCCGAAGAAGAACTTGAGCGTGTGGAAAAGGCTTCTGCCCCCGTAGTTCCTGCTTGGGAAAAGCAGAAAAAAAGTAAGGTGCAGTCCTTTGACTTACACCCTGAAATCCCAATGTCCGAACGACACAACTTTGACCTTGCCAATAACGAGATTGAAGAAGTCAATAAAAAAGAGCGTTTCCACCGCAACTATGCGGCGATTACGGTCTTGAAAAGATGTCAGCAAGAAAACCGATTTGCTACACTTGACGAGCAGATAATCTTGTCGAAATATGTCGGTTGGGGCGGTATACCCGAAGCGTTTGATGAACGTGCGGGAGCTTGGCACACCGAGTATGCGATGCTCAAAAATATCCTGACTCCTGAAGAATATGAGTCGGCAAGAGAAAGCACCCTGACTGCTTTCTACACTCCGCCTACGGTTATTAAAGCCGTATATAAGGCTATGGAGCAGTTAGGTTTTCGTGAGGGCAATATCTTGGAACCGTCCTGCGGTATCGGTCATTTTATCGGTATGCTGCCCGAATCAATGAGCGAGAGTAAAATCTATGGCGTTGAGCTTGATACCGTTTCGGCGGGTATCGCACAGCAACTCTATCAAAAGACCTCTATTGCCGCACAAGGCTTTGAGGAAGCAAATCTCCCCGACAGCTTCTTTGATGCCGTTGTGGGCAATGTGCCGTTCGGGGATTTCAAAGTTCCCGACAAGAGATATGACAAGCACAAGTTCCTGATCCACGACTACTTCTTTGCAAAGTCCCTTGATAAACTTCGACCGGGCGGCGTTATGGCACTTATTACGAGCAAAGGGACGATGGACAAGGAAAATCCCGCAGTCCGAAAGTATATCGCACAGAGAGCCGACCTGCTCGGTGCTATCCGTTTGCCGAATAACACCTTCAAGGGTAATGCCGGAACGGAAGTCGTTTCGGATATTCTCATCCTGCAAAAGCGTGACCGCATTGTAGATATTGAGCCTGATTGGGTGCATCTTGCCACAGACGAGAACGGCATTGCGATGAACAGTTACTTTGTAGAGCATCCCGAAATGATACTCGGTGAGATGAAAATGGTATCGGGGCGTTTCGGTCCCGAACCCTCCTGTGTACCGTATGAGGGCGCTGACCTTGCAGAGCAGCTCAGTGAAGCCGTTGCAAACATTCACGGTGAGATTACGGCTTATGAAATCGAAGATGAACTCACCGAAGAAGATAATTCCATTCCTGCCGATCCGACCGTGAGAAACTTTTCCTATACGCTTGTGGACGGCAAAATTTATTTCCGTGAAAACAGCCGAATGGCTCCCGTTGATGTTTCTGCCACCGCAGAAAACCGCATTAAGGGTATGATTGCGATCCGTGACTGTGTCAGAAACCTGATTGAGTTGCAGACCGAAGATTATCCTGACTCGGCAATCAAGGAGGAACAGGCAAAGCTAAACAGCCTCTATGATACCTTTACGGCGAAGTACGGTCTTATAAACAGCCGTGCCAATTCTTCTGCTTTCTCTCAGGACAGCTCGTTCTCTTTGCTCTCGGCTCTTGAAGTCTTGGGCGATGACGGGCAGCTTGAAAAGAAAGCGGATATGTTCTATAAGAGGACAATTAAACCCCATACCCCTGTTACTTCGGTAGACACTTCGAGCGAAGCGCTTGCCGTATCTATGGGCGAAAAAGCCTGTATTGATATGGAATATATGTGCCATCTTTCGGGCAAAACCGAGGAAGAAATCTTTGCCGACCTAAAGGGTGTTATCTTCTTAAACCCGATGTATGGGTACGGAAGCAGCACCGAAGCAAAGTACCTGATGGCTGACGAATATCTCTCCGGCAATGTCCGTGAGAAGCTCGCCTGGGCAAAGAAATCGGCACAGCTTTCACCTGAAGAATATAGTATCAATGTGGAAGCACTCCAACAGGTGCAGCCGAAAGACCTGACGGCAAGTGAGATTTCTGTCCGCCTCGGTGCGACTTGGCTACCTCCTGAGATTGTCGAGCAGTTTGTGTTTGAGTTCTTGGGAACGCCGAGATATGCACAGTGGAACATCAAAATCCATTTTTCCGAGTACACGGGAGAATGGAATATCGAGGGCAAATCCTACGACCGAGGAAATGTCAAAGCGTACAGCACCTACGGCACAAGCCGTATAAATGCGTACAAGATTATCGAGGAAACGCTGAACCTGAAGGATGTGCGTATCTTCGATTATGAGGAAGATGCAGACGGCAAAAAGAAAGCAATCCTGAATAAAAAGGAAACTGCTATCGCTCAGGCAAAGCAGGAGCTTATCAAGCAGGGCTTTCAGGACTGGATATGGTCTGATCCTGAGCGCAGAGAAAGACTTTGCAAGCTCTACAACGAAAAGTTCAACAGTATCCGCCCCCGTGAGTATGACGGAAGCCATATCACATTTAATGGAATGAACCCGGAAATAGAGCTTCGGGAACACCAAAGAAATGCGGTGGCGCATATCCTTTACGGCGGCAATACGCTTCTTGCACACGCAGTCGGCGCAGGCAAAACCTTTGAAATGACGGCGGCTGCTATGGAGTCGAAACGGCTCGGATTATGCAGTAAATCGCTGTTCGTAGTCCCGAATCACCTCACCGAGCAATGGGCGTCGGAGTTCTTGCAGCTCTATCCGTCCGCAAATATTTTGGTGGCTACGAAAAAGGACTTTGAAACCAAAAACCGCAAAAGGTTCTGCGGTCGAATTGCAACCGGGGACTACGACGCTATCATCATCGGGCATTCTCAGTTTGAGAAAATCCCGATGAGCATTGAACGGCAGAGAGCCATCCTTGAACAGCAGCTTGAAGAAGTCACCAACGGCATTGCAGACCTGAAAAGAAATCGTGGAGATAACTTCTCGGTCAAGCAGTTGGAGCGCACGAAAAAATCCGTTAAACAGAAGCTCGATAAGCTCAACGACCAGTCTAAAAAGGACGATGTTGTGACCTTTGAGGAACTTGGCGTGGACAGGCTTTTCATTGATGAGAGCCACTACTACAAGAACCGTGCGAAACGTTGTGCATAAGCCCTTGTTGACAGCAAGGACGAACAGCGCCATGTGATTGCACTTAGCAA